>NZ_CP053590.1:0-30000 GCF_013365535.1 Aquimarina sp. TRL1
ATGAATATCACTGCGCAATCAGTTTGGGATAATTGTCTATCTTTTATAGAAGATAACATAACACCGCAAGCTTTTAAAACTTGGTTTGAACCCATCAAAGCGGTCAAATTAACCGATAGTGCATTAAGTGTCCAGGTCCCTAGTAAATTCTTTTACGAATGGCTCGAAGAACACTATGTAAACTTATTAAAGGTTTCTCTTACCAGAGAACTAGGAGAAAACGCTAAATTGGTATATGTCATAAAAATGGAAAACACTTATGGCAACAAAAAACCATTTACCGAAAAAATTCCAAGTGCTAACCGAACAGCAGTTAGCCCTCAGGAAGTTGATGTTCCTATTAAAAGTAAAAATCCGGAATTAAAAAATCCTTTTATCATTCCGGGAATTAGAAATGTAAAAATAGAATCTCAACTAAACCCCAGTTATAATTTCGAAAATTTCCTGGAAGGAGACTCTAACAGACTCGCTCGTTCTGCGAGTATGGCGGTTGCTAACAAACCCGGAGGAACCTCTTTCAACCCTCTTTTAATTTTCGGAGGTGTTGGTCTTGGAAAAACACACTTAGCACACGCTATTGGTGTCAACATAAAAGACAACTACCCAGAAAAAACAGTACTATATATATCTGCAGAGAAATTCACTCAACAATATATCGAATCTGTAAAAAAGAACAATCGAAATGATTTTATTCACTTTTACCAGATTATCGATGTTCTGATTGTTGATGATATTCAATTACTATCTGGTAAAGCAGGTACCCAAGATGTATTCTTCCATATCTTTAACCACCTACACCAAAATGGGAAACAGGTTATTCTTACCAGTGACAAAGCACCGGTAGATATGCAGGATATTGAACAGAGATTATTATCCCGATTCAAATGGGGATTATCCGCAGAATTACACCAACCAGATTTCGAAACAAGAGTCTCTATTATCAAAAATAAATTATATAGAGACGGTGTAGAGATGCCTGAAGATATCGTAGAATTTCTAGCGAATAACATCAAGACCAACATACGTGAATTAGAAGGAGCAATTATTTCATTAATCGCTCACTCCTCTTTCAACAAAAAAGATATCACAATAGACCTAGCCAAAGCTATTGTAGACAATTACGTAAAAAACACCAAGAAGGAAGTATCTATTGATTACATCCAAAAAGTAGTAAGTGACTATTTCCAGATGGACGTAGAAACACTACAATCAAAGACCCGAAAAAGACATATTGTGCAAGCGAGGCAATTGGCTATGTTTTTTGCTAAAAAACTCACAAAAGCTTCTTTAGCTAGTATTGGCACTCAAATCGGAAAAAGAGATCACGCAACTGTTTTACACGCCTGTAAAACAGTCGACAACCTATCTTCCACCGATAAACAGTTCAGAAAATATGTTGAAGATCTAGGTAAAAAACTAACCCTATAATCTTATTTCAGCTATGGCTACTAAAATTCTAATGGTATGCTTAGGGAACATCTGCAGATCTCCTCTGGCAGAAGGTATCCTACAATCTAAACTACCACCTGAAGAATTTATTATAGATTCCTGCGGAACCAGTAGCCATCATATAGGAGAAAAGCCCGACCTCAGATCCATAGAAACTGCCTCCGTAAATCATATCGATATCTCAAATCAAAGAGCTGCACAACTAACAAAAAAGCATCTCGATACTTATGATATCATATACGCTATGGATCAAAGCAATTATGACAACATTCTCAAACTGTCCTCTCCTGACAATAAAGACAAGGTTAAATTAATTCTTAACGAATCCCATCCTAATAAAAACTTAGGTGTTCCTGATCCATATTACGGAGGAACTCAGGGGTTCGAAGATGTTTTTAATATGCTTAATGACGCTTGTGACATCATTGCACATCGTTTGAAAAAGTAAAAGTTTTTGTATATTTAGAATTATTTCAACTAAAGAAACATTAATTTTCTCAAAAACATTTTAGATCCACTACCCCTAAATCAACTACAAAACATATCACATTAACCAATCATAGCCCTCAACAATTATTTCATATGGAGTTCACCCCTATAAACACCAAAGGAACCTTATACCTAATCCCAACAAGACTTGGAGATGACGTCCCTTTAGAAGTACTACCTATCTCTATTAAAAAGGTTCTTGAACAAGTAAACCACTATATTGTTGAAAACGAAAAACCCGCTAGGCGTTTTATAAAAAAAATAAGCCCCAGCAAATCTCAAAAAAACTTAATTATACAATCTGTAAACAAATACACAGATAGTTCAGAAATCCCCAGTTACCTAAACCCCTGTCTAAACGGACAGTCAATTGGACTATTATCCGATGCCGGCTGCCCCGGAATTGCCGACCCTGGGGCTGAGATTGTACGATTAGCACATGAAAAAGGAATAAAAGTCACTCCACTTGTTGGTCCTTCCTCTATATTACTAGCTATGATGAGTAGCGGAATGAATGGACAAAATTTCACTTTTAACGGCTATTTACCCATTGATAAAAATGAAAGAAAAACCACCATCAAGCAACTGGAAAAAACTTCTTTAGAAAAACAACAAGCACAAATCTTTATAGAAACCCCATACAGAAATGACAAAATGCTCGAAGATTTAAAAAGCATACTACATCCAACCACCAGATTATGTGTCGCCTGTGACATAACACTTACCTCTGAACTGATTCTTACTAAAACGATCAAAGATTGGCAAAAAGAAAAGGTAGATCTTCATAAAAAACCTACCATCTTTATTATACAAAGAGACTATTAAACGCTCTCTATTTTTTTTCTAAAGTATATTACAAAACCACCTTTGCATTTCGCTGCATCACTACAAAAGACAGATCATAACCAGCAAATCGTTTCATATAATATCGAACTGTGGTTCCAAAAGCATCTTCAAACCCTTCTACACCTCCACTTCTCAGGTATTTTTTTACCGCTCCTGCTCCTGCTAAATGAGCTGCAGCTAGCATTCCTGATTCTGTTACCTCTACTCCATTAATCCTTCTACCAACAAATCTTTTGATATCTCTTCTCAAAATCCACTTATTTCGAGCCACATTTGCATAAAATGCTTTTTCCTGAAGTTCTGAAGAATCTAAGAAATCACTCTTACTTCTAATTCCCAGCAATTCTAAGGTACTTAAACCAAACTGGTATTTTCCTAAATACCCAAATTGATTAATTACCGCATAATTCCCTCTGGATTCTTTAAAAGCCAAAGCTTCTTTAAAACCGATATAAGACATCCCTAACTTAGGCATCATCTCTATTCCTTCTCCATCTTCGATTTCGTCAAAATTAGGCACCACATATTCCAAATCCAATCCTGCAGTACTATAAGAACTAAAATCACTTGAGCTTTTTGATGTAAAACTTAAAGAAGTTATACCTCCCACTGTAAGTATTATCGAAGCCCCTACTATCTTTCTTACCATATAAAAATTTTCTAAGTAGCCATTAAAAATAATGTCCCCCACTACTTAAATTTTTGCCCGGCAAATGTACGACTTTTTTTGAATAAAAAAACAAAACCCATATATTTTTTCATTTACCTGAAAAACAAAGACATAATCGCATTTTTATCTTTATAAAAAACCTTCAAAACACCTTAAAACAGTAGTAAAAACAACAAATACTCTTCTAAAAAAAGAAAAACTAACCAGAATTCT
Organism: Aquimarina sp. TRL1; assembly: GCF_013365535.1. NCBI lineage: Bacteria > Pseudomonadati > Bacteroidota > Flavobacteriia > Flavobacteriales > Flavobacteriaceae > Aquimarina > Aquimarina sp. TRL1. Next base: position 3,668 of record NZ_CP053590.1, read on the forward strand.
CTGATTAGTTTTCCACATAAAAGTTTATTTTTTTGTTAATAACAAATAGAATTTCAGCCCTATTTCTGAAGAAAAAACGCTTTTTTTCCTACAAAAATTATCGTTTAATTCCCTTCTTATTTATCCATCGTACATACTGCTCTTTATTGCGATTATGCTGTGCCAATGTCTTAGCAAATTTATGATATCCAAACTTTTCTACATTCGCTACAAAAAAGTAATATTCATGTTTCTCATAATTAAGAACAGCATCGATTGAAGAAATGTCAGGCATTGCAATAGGTCCTGGAGGGAGTTCCTTATATTTATATGTATTATATGGGCTATCAATTTCCAGATCCTTAAACAAAACTCTTTTAATCACCGTATTCCAATCATTTTTATGCTTCTTCAATGCATATATCACTGTTGGATCTGCATCCAACTTCCACCCATTAAGATACCTGTTCATATAGACTCCAGCCACCCTTGGTCGCTCATCAACCTTTGCTGTTTCCTTCTGTACTATTGAAGCTATCGTAACCACCTCTGCAGGCTTTAATCCAATTGCTTTTGCCTTTGAGAGTCTTTTCTCATTCCAAAAACGTTTATATTCCTTAAGCATTCTTTCTCTAAACTGCGCTGCAGATGTATTCCAAAAAAATTCATATTTATTAGGAACATACATAGACAATGCACTTTCCAGAGAAAACCCTTGCTGTTTTAAGAAAGCTTCATCTTTAAAAGCTTTAAGCAAGGATGTGCTATCTGCTTCTATTTGCTGCGCTATTCTTCCTGCTAAATTCTCCAATCGTTCCTGATTATTAAAACTCAATTGAATCGGCGCGTTATTAACTCTTAAGGTATTTACGATTTGATTATTATTCAATCCTTTCTTAACAATATACCTTCCTGCCTTTATGTTTTTTATATACCCTTTTCTTCTTGCTACTGCATCAAAAGAATAAATATCCTTCACCACAGGACTCATAATTTCAATAAGTTCTGTATATGTGGCGCCGGTTGGCAGATACACTACTTTTGAATCTTCTTCAAAACTTGTATTAGGAGAAAATAACGAATCATAAACGTAATAAGCAAATACTCCTCCTGCTACCAAACCTATTAACACTATCGCTAAGATTATTTTTTTTATGTACATATATTTATTAATTGATATAAAAATTCATCTTTATAAACCCCTTTCACCAAATTCCATTCTTTCTTCACCCCTACTTGCACAAAACCTTCTTTTTCAAAAAGTTTCATACTTCCTATATTCCCCTCTGAAATATTTGCGTATAACTGATGTAAATTCAGAATGGTAAAAGCATATGTTACCACCATCTTTAATGCTTCTGCCCCATACCCCTTACCTCTATCTTCTTCTTCTGAAATTAAAATTCCGATTCCAGCTCGTTGATGTATCGGATCAAAATCAAATAAATCAATCAACCCTAAAACTTTTTCTTCATTCGAACATATTACCAAACGCAATTGTTTTGCCTCATAAATATCCAAATGAGCATTCTCCAGGTATTGCTTAATCAAAAAACGAGAATACGGTGTCTGAGTGGAGCTCATTTCCCAAACTTCGACATTATTCTCTACCCGATATAAAAAATCCAGGTCTTCAGGCTCTAATGCCCTTAAAAAAATATGTGTTCCTTTCAGGCTTAACACTCGATTTCTCCTTTAAAAACTTGTTTTGCTGGTCCTATTAAATATACATTTCTGTATCCTGCTTCCTCTTTCTCAAAAGTAATCTTCAGATCCCCTCCCAAAGTTTGAATATCGACTTCCTGTGCTTGGGTTTTATTAGAAGTATGCATCGCTAATGCCACTGCGGTCACTCCTGTTCCACAAGATAATGTTTCTGCCTCCACTCCTCTTTCATAAGTGCGCACTAAAAAGCTTTTATCAGTAAGTTGCTCTACAAAATTAACATTGGTTCCTTCCGTATAATAAGGAGCTCCCTCTCTTATCTTTCTTCCTACACTATCTACATTATACTCTTTTAGCCCTTCTACCAACTCTACATGGTGAGGCGAACCTGTATCCAAAAACAAATGCGACTCATGCTCCTCCACAGTTGACACATCCTGCATCTGCAAATAAACCAATCCGTCTTTAATTTCTGCATGATGTTTCCCATCAATAGCAGTAAATACAGCTTTTTCTTTTACAACACCCATAAAGGAAGCGAAAGCAACCAAACACCGGCCTCCATTTCCACACATTGTACTCTCTTTCCCATCTGCATTATAATACACCATTGTAAAATCATCCTCATCATTCTGGGGTTTCTCCAAAAGCATCAAACCGTCTGCTCCAACTCCAAATTTCCTGTCACAAAGTCTGGCTATTAGTTTGGTATCATTTTTGGACACTATAGACTCTCTATTATCAATGATTACAAAATCATTCCCGGTACCTTGATATTTATAAAAAGTTAAAACCATTATTTTTATTTAATACAACAACAAAGGTACAAAGAAACAAAGCAAGTAATCACTGTTAAGAGAAGGTTAATTACATAAAAAAATATAATTTATTGTAATATTTGACATTAGAATAAGTCTATTATATATAAACACAAAAAAGTACAGCACACCAAACCTATAAATCTCCTCGATATAAGCATCAGAGGTATTTTATAGAACGTGAATTTTAATTTCGAGATACACTTCGAAGCAGTCATATCTCGATCTATTGAATAAACATCAACAAAATTTAAAAGCACATGAAACGATTTTTGAACTTATTAGGCATTGCCATCTTATCAGGCTCTTTGACCTTAGGAGCTTATAAATTATTCTTAGAACCTGAACCTGTAAAAATAGCAGAAGAAAAACCAATCCCTCAATATGTAAGCACTACACCTGCCACATATACTGTTTCTAACTCTTCTAAATCCACTGCTAATCTTAGTGCAGATTTTACAACTGCTGCAGAGAAAACAGTTAACGCTGTAGTCCACGTAAAGCAATACGGGATCCAAAGAACCCCCCGAAATCTGATGGATTTCCTCAGAAATGATGGGGTACAACAAAAAAGAATCAGAGGAGCAGGATCAGGAGTTATTTTTACAGAAGATGGGTATATTGTCACTAACAATCATGTAATTGATGGGGCAACAGAACTGGAAGTTACCCTTAATAACAACAAATCGTATAAAGCCGAAGTTATCGGAACTTCACGCCAGGCAGACATTGCCGTATTAAAAATAGAAGCAGACGCTAAGCTTTCTTATATTCCTTTTGGAGACTCTAACTCTGCAAAAATCGGAGAATGGGTATTAGCAATAGGAAACCCTTTCAACCTTACCTCTACAGTAACTGCCGGAATCATCAGTGCAAAATCAAGAGACCTGGATGAATTTGATGCAAATACACAATCTTTTATCCAAACGGATGCCGCCATAAACCCTGGAAACAGCGGAGGAGCGCTTATCAACACCAAAGGAGAGTTAATTGGTATCAATACCGCTATCACATCGCAAACAGGAAGTTATGTTGGATACGCCTTTGCCGTTCCCTCTAATAACGTAAGAAAAATTGTAAATGACATTATAGAGTATGGGGATGTCCAAAAAGCTATTATCGGAATCAGCGGACATGCTGTAAACCCAAGAGCAAAAGAAAACTACGACATTACCGAATCTCAGGGAGTTGTTATTGCCCAAGTAGAAAGTGGTAGCGGTGCAGAGGAAGCTGGACTAAAAGAAGGAGATTTAATCAAAGGGATAGATGGACTTCCTATCAAAAAATTTGCTGACCTATCAGGTTATGTCAATAGTAAAAGTCCTAATGATATTATCAATATTACCATTTCCCGACATGGAAATGAATCTATTATTCCTGTAAAATTAAAAAAGTACGAAAGCTATCAAATTAAAGATATAGGAGTTGAAGTTGTAAACCCGTCAAAAGATGAATTAAAACGTCAGAATCTTGACCACGGAGTAAAAATCAATCGCGCATTAACAAAAAGAATGACGAGATACAACCTCGAAGGAATTATAATTACCGAAATAGATCGGGTCAAAGTAAAAAGTGTTGCTGATGTGAAAAAAATTATTGAAAGTAAACACCCTGATGAAGACATTAGTGTTACTTTAATTGATGGTAACGGAGAAAAAAGAGAATTTGTCTTCCAGTAAAAACTAAAATTTAGTAAGAAATAATAAATCCCGGTGTCTGATAAAATACACCGGGATTTTTTTTATTCAAAAAAGGTTTCTCGAAAACGTTTGAAATACATACTTTAGCACCAAATTTCAAGATTGTAAAAACACAACATATTATGAGCTCTAACGAAGTTTATGAGAAAGAACTTGCTTTTCAAGCTGACAGACGACGTGCAACCGTTACTTTTATTAAGACTGTCAGTGATTTATGGTATGACAATTCTATCGAATTAGTCCTTTTCCGTAATCAATTAATCAACAAAAATGTTAGTGAGATCCTTAATCTCCACAAATACGCTGGTGAGTTTGTAGAAAAGCCTATTTCAATTTTTGATTCTGTAGAAATTGCTCAGGCAATTAAATTAATGGACTTACCTCCTGCTAAATTAGATATCGGTAAACTAACCTACGAATATCATTTAGCTGAAAACGAATATGATTCTCCTACAAGTTTTGTAATGGCTAAATTGCAAAACGCAAAAAAATCAAAGAACATATCGCCTAAAGATGTCGTCCTTTATGGTTTTGGTAGAATCGGAAGATTAGTAGCCCGTGAATTAATGACTAATACGGGAAAAGGAAATCAGCTTAGACTTAGAGCAATTGTTACTAGAGGAGCAATTACCGAAGAAGTCCTGGAAAAAAGAGCTTCTCTACTAAAAAGTGATTCCGTACACGGAGATTTTGCCGGTACTGTTGAAACAGATATCGACAACAAAGCCCTTATTATCAACGGAACTACGGTACATATAATAAGTGCTAACAACCCGGAAGATATCAACTATACTGAATTCGGTATTAGTGAAGCACTTTTAATAGACAATACCGGTGCTTTTAGAGATAAGGAAGCATTAAGCAGACATTTACAAGCTAATGGTATTGAAAAAGTATTGCTTACAGCTCCCGGAAAAGGAATCCCAAATATTGTACACGGAGTAAACCACAAGGATCACGATCCTGATAATGTGCATATTTTTTCTGCTGCATCCTGTACAACCAATGCGATTACTCCGGTACTCCAAGCTATCGAAGAAAGCTTTGGTGTTGTAAACGGTCACCTGGAAACAATCCACGCATATACTAATGACCAGAACTTAGTAGATAATATGCATAAGAAATACAGAAGAGGACGCGCTGCAGCATTAAACATGGTAATTACAGAAACCGGAGCAGGTAAAGCTGTATCCAAAGCATTACCAAGTTTCGAAGGAAAGCTAACATCTAATGCCATTCGAGTTCCGGTACCTAATGGTTCATTAGCGATCCTTAACCTTAATCTGGAAAAAGAAACTACAAAAGAAGAACTCAATACTGTTCTAAAAAAATACGCCCTGGAAGGAAATCTGGTAGAGCAAATCAAATATTCTCTGGATAATGAATTAGTATCTAGTGATATTATAGGCTCATCTGCCCCTTCTATATTCGACAGCAACGCAACTATTGTAGATGCAAAAGGAAACAATGCTGTATTATACGTATGGTATGATAATGAATATGGGTATAGCCATCAGGTAATCAGACTTTCGAAGTACATTGCCAAAGTAAGACGTTTTACGTATTACTAACAGCTGCTTATTACAATACAAAAGTCGCTATAAGAACCCTTATAGCGACTTTACTTTTTCTATTAAAATAACAAATTAGCATTGTATAAAATAGCTGTAAAAAAATAAATTCCTAAAAGTAATTATAACTCACTATATTTCGCCCATTAAAAAAGAAGACCATTTCTTTTAAAAAAAGCAACAATATCTTAGTATTTATTATCGTTACTGTACAAATTAATAATAGACATACAATATGAATTTCCCTAACTATCTAATAGTTTTCATCTCTATCTTATCTTTTGGTTTTATCCAGGCTCAAGAGGACAAAATGACTGCAGCGCAAGCCTTAAAACAAGAAAATATTGAAAAACAATTTGATTATGTCATTTTAAAATCTGGAAAATTTCAGGATTATAAGGTAGTAAAGCGTTTTTGGCTTGATAAATTAAAGGCAAATACTATTGATTCCATCAACACATTAGAGTCAAAATTAACTGCGAGTAATCAGAACATAGAAAAGCAAAAAAACACAATAAAAGAGCTTCAGGAATCCTTAACCACCACCAATGAAAACCTAACTTCCGTTACTCAGGAAAAAGACAATATGAGTTTCATGGGGATGGATATGACCAAATCCAGCTACAAAACAACAATGTGGGCTATTGTTGGTCTTCTTATTGCTTTATTGGCTTTCTTTATTTTTAAATTTAAAAACAGTAACACTGTAACAGTACAGGCTAAAAAAGCATTGGCTGAAATAGAGGTTGAATTTGAAGATCACCGCAGAAGAGCTTTGGAAAGAGAACAAAAAGTAATGAGAAAATTACAGGACGAGATCAACAAACAAAGAAAAGCCGGTACAAAATAAATATTCTTTAGAATTTAAGTGTTATTCTTCGCATCTTTGCAGCATTGACTGAATCAATACATAAGAATGCGTATAGATATTATTACTGTAGTTCCTGAAATTTTAAAAAGTCCTTTTGAAGCTTCTATCATGAAGCGATCCATCGAAAAAGGATTAGTAGAAGTACACTTGCATAATCTCAGGGATTACGTTACCGATAATTATAGACAGGTAGATGACTACCAATATGGCGGAGGAGCAGGTATGGTAATGATGATTGAGCCTATTGATAAGTGCATCTCCAAACTTCGGTCAGAACGTTCCTATGACGAAATTATCTATATGACTCCGGATGGGGAAACCCTGCAGCAGGGTACTGCTAATTACTTGTCATTAAAGAAAAATCTAATTATTCTCTGCGGGCACTATAAAGGAGTAGATCAAAGAGTAAGAGATCATTTTATCACCAAAGAAATTTCTGTAGGTGATTATGTCCTTTCTGGAGGAGAATTAGGAGCCCTGATCCTATGTGATGCAATCATACGGCTTATACCAGGGGTATTAGGAAACGAAACATCTGCCCTAACTGATTCATTCCAGGACAACCTTTTAGCCCCGCCTATCTATACCAGACCAGCAGAATATAAAGGATGGAAAGTTCCAGAAGTTTTGACTTCAGGAAATTTTCCCAAAATAGAAGCATGGAGAGAGGAGCAAGCTTTTCTGAGAACTAAAGAAAGACGTCCAGACTTATTAGACACTGACAATTAAACCCATAAAATAGTTGCATATATTTAAATAATACTTATTTTTGCAACCGATTTAGGGTAACCTCTGGCGAAAATCGTGAATGTTGCTTTAATAAAATCATCGTAAACTACATCAAAATGACAGATTTAGTAAAATTTGTACAAGACGAATTTGTTACAAAAAAAGATTTTCCAGAATTTTCAGCAGGAGATACAATTACTGTATACTATGAAATTAAAGAAGGAAACAAAACACGTACACAGTTCTTTAGAGGAGTTGTAATCCAAAGAAGAGGATCTGGTGCTACTGAAACTTTCACCATCAGAAAAATGTCTGGAACTGTGGGAGTTGAACGTATTTTCCCAGTTAACTTACCTGCATTGCAAAAAATTGAAGTTAACAAAAGAGGTAAAGTTCGTAGAGCTCGTATTTTCTACTTCAGAGAACTTACAGGAAAGAAAGCTCGTATCAAAGAGAAAAGAAACTAATAAAAGATATTTCTTTTACACCCAAAGAGACTGTAATACAGTCTCTTTTTTTATGAACAAAAGTTAATAACCGAAGTTCATAACAGGTTGATAAATAAAAAGTTACCTTCCGTTGTCTAATTACTTCCCTTTTTCTACTTTTAGTATATAATTATAACTACAAGAAATGACACAAGGATTTTCTGTAGATAATTTATCGCTCTTTGAGAACGTGAAAAACTACAATTTGGACAATCAGTACATAATTCGCATAAAGTTATTTCTCTGAGTACATCCTTGAAATAATTTTGTATTTACATTTATTTTGATTTGAGTAAACCTTTCTACAAACCCAGATCTAATATTTAGCATTCTGTAAATCTTTATATCGGGACAAAAGAAGGTTTGTTGTATGGGAAATATCAGATTAAAGTGTATTTAAAAAATCATTTCGAAATGAAATTCAAAGGAAAAAATTCAGCAATAGTACATGATTGGCAACAAGAAGCTGGCGCTATTTTATTAAGTAAACACCTTTAAGGAAACTTACGGGATACTTATGAGAAGGAAATTGTATTCTGAAGAAATTTCGGCGTATTAAAGCCTCATTTGATGAGGCAACTTCAATATATAGACCACTAGCTAAAAAAGTAATCTCATATACAATACTTTATCACGATCAATGTCGTAGTTTTATATAGTCAAATCCTTATTTGAATGACATAAACGTGCTCAAAAAACGAGGAAATTGGATTCCTTATATACTCCTTTTAGATAAAAGGTGCACAAATAGGAGTGTTAATTTCCAAACAAAAGCCATATCGAAATTTGTATATTTTGATATGGCTTTTTAATACTAACAAAAGAGATTCATTCCTATCTTGTTTTACTAAAAAAACACATTTTCATTATTCTCAAAAAAGAAGCCAGATTTCTTACATTTTTTGAAGTAACGAAAATCTAGCCCCTATCCTATTTTCAATATCACAAAACAATACTTTTTTTACTTTTCATCTACAATCAGTAATCAAAACTTAACATAAAACTACCGTTTCTTTGGGTTGGAATTGCCTGTCTAGATTTGTATATTCGCCTTCGGAAAATTTTAATGTTGAGCAATATATCTGCTGCTTACAAAAGCAGTATTACATCAGGTACACCCTTTACTGCCGAAAACTGAATTTTCTAAGGATTATAAAATATAAAATACAGGGACGTCATATTCTTCTTATCAAAAGCAGGTAATCGTTCCCTATCAAAAACTCAAAAATATGTCGATCGAAACTTCTAAGATCATTTACACCAAAACGGACGAAGCTCCTTTTTTAGCTACACATTCTTTCTTACCTATTGTAGAAAAATTTACAAAAGCTGCAGATATTACCATAGAAACTAAAGACATATCATTAGCTGCTAGAGTTTTAGCTGTATTCCCAGAGCATCTTAGCGAAGAACAAAAGCAAGCGGATGCATTATCTGAATTAGGAGAATTAGCTAAAAGACCTGAAGCAAATATTATAAAATTACCTAATATCAGTGCTTCTATTCCTCAATTAAAAGCCACAATCACAGAATTACAAAGTCAGGGATATGCGATTCCTAATTATCCTGAAGAACCTGCTAATGATGAAGAAAGAGCAATCAAAGCAAAATATGACAAAGTAAAAGGAAGTGCAGTAAATCCGGTTCTTAGAGAAGGAAACTCTGATCGTAGAGCTCCTAAACCTGTTAAGGCATATGCTAAAAACAACCCACATAGTATGGGCGCATGGACTCCAGAATCCAAAACCCATGTAGCGACTATGGGAAGTGGGGATTTTAGATCAAACGAGAAATCCTTAACCATCGAGCAAGCAGGAGATGTAAGAATCGAACTGGTTAACAATTCAGGAAACGTAACTGTTTTAAAAGAAACAACTCCTGTACTAGAAGGAGAAATCATTGATGCTTCTGTGATGAACAAAAAAGCCTTAACCGCTTTTCTGCAGGAACAAATCGCTGATGCAAAAGCAAACAATGTGCTTTTCTCATTACACATGAAAGCAACAATGATGAAAGTATCTGATCCTATTATTTTTGGACATGCAGTAACTACGTTCTTTCATGATGTTTTCGAAAAACACGCAGACATATTAGATGAACTTGGTGTAGAAGTTAATAATGGTTTTGGTGACTTAGTTAACAAAATTCAACATTTACCTGCCGAAAAAAGACAGCAAATAGAAGCTGATATTGCAGCTGTATATAAAAACGGACCTAAATTGGCAATGGTTGATTCCGATAAGGGAATTACCAATCTACACGTACCAAGTGATGTAATCATTGACGCTTCTATGCCTGCAATGATACGTAACTCTGGACAGATGTGGGATGCTGAAGGAAAAACACAAGATACTAAAGCAGTAATTCCTGATAGTTCATATGCAGGAGTGTATCAGGAGACTATAGATTTTTGTAAAAAACACGGGGCTTTTGACCCTACTACTATGGGAACTGTTCCCAATGTAGGATTAATGGCTCAAAAAGCAGAAGAATACGGATCTCATGATAAGACATTTGAGATCAAAGAAGAAGGAGTAGTTCGCGTAGTAGACGCTGCAGGAAAAGTACTTATCGAGCACCCTGTAGCAGAAGGTGATATCTGGCGTATGTGTCAGGTAAAAGATGCACCTATCAGAGACTGGGTTAAACTCGCTGTTACCCGATCAAAAGCTACCAATACCCCTGCTGTATTTTGGTTGGATGAAGCCAGAGCTCATGATGCTCAACTAATCAAAAAAGTAAATGCATATCTAAAAGATCACGATACAACAGGACTTGATATCAGAATTCTGTCCCCAAGACTAGCAACTCGTTTTTCTTTAGAACGTATTAAAGAAGGAAAAGATACTATCTCTGTAACAGGGAATGTACTACGGGATTACAATACCGATTTATTCCCAATTTTAGAACTGGGAACCAGCGCTAAAATGCTATCTATTGTTCCTTTGATGAATGGAGGAGGCTTGTTTGAAACAGGAGCAGGAGGATCTGCCCCTAAGCACGTACAGCAATTTAATAAAGAAGGACACTTACGTTGGGATTCCCTTGGAGAATTTCTGGCACTTGCTGTATCATTAGAACATCTTGGAGAAAAGAACAATAACGACAAAGCACTCGTATTAGCTGAAACACTTGATGAAGCAACAGTAAAATTCCTGGATAACAAAAAGTCCCCATCAAGAAAAGTAAATGAACTAGACAATAGAGGAAGTCATTTCTACTTAGCATTATACTGGGCTGAAGCCTTAGCACAACAAAATAAAAATGCAGAATTGCAAAAAGAATTCATTGCTGTTGCAGAGCAATTAAGCACAAACGAAACTACAATTATAGAAGAATTAAACAATTCTCAAGGCAAACCTGTAGATATCGATGGATATTACTGGCCTAATCCTAAAAAAGTTTCTGAAGCAATGAGACCTAGCGAAACACTAAATGCTATTATAAATGCATAAGTATTTATAAAGCACTCAATATCAAACCTGTTCTGTATAGAGCAGGTTTTTTTTTACCTTTTTTTATTTTTTTTCTTCTTATGTGCAACCCTTTTCTTTTTTGGTTGTCAATAGAAATAAACATTAAAAGTTTCAAAAAGAATAATTGGAAACTAACATTCTATATACCCATAAAGAACTGGTTGAGAAAAGCAAGTCCGGTGACAGGAATTCGCAATATCAATTATACAAGCTATATGTAGATGCGATGTATAATATCAGTATGCGTATGTTGAATATAAAAGAAGATGCAGAAGATGTTACCCAAGAAAGTTTTATAGAAGCTTTTAAGAATCTTGAAAAATTCAGATATGAAAGCACTTTTGGTTCCTGGCTAAAACGAATTGTCATTAACAAAAGTATAAATCATCTAAAGTTAAAACGAGTACCTATTGTTTCCATAGCGCCAAATGAATTTCATTTGACATCAGAAACGACCGAATATGATATTGATATGCTGGATGTTGAAAAAATAAAAAAAGGGATCTCTATGCTTCCTGATGGATATAGGCAAATAATCAACCTATACCTAATAGAAGGATATGATCATGTCGAAATTGGTGAAATACTGACTATTTCCACCTCAACATCTAAATCACAATATCACAGAGCCAAGAAAAAATTAGTTGCGATAATTAAAACATTATGATGGACGATTTTGAAAAATACATCTCTCAAAACAGAGATAAATTCGACACTTATCATACTAATCATGATACCATGTGGAATGCTATTTCATCTGAATTGGATGCTTCCGCTTCTAAAAAACGATCATGGTATCAATATCCTGTTTTGAAAATAGCTGCCAGTATCATTATAATAGCAGGAGTGTTTTCAATCATTAGTTTAATGATAAATAACCCCACGGGCACTTCTGATCAATCCATGGCTAATCAAGAGTTATTAGATATTGATCAATACTACCAGAGATTGGTTTCTAATCAAGTAGCACGCATCCAAAACAACCCCAAATTACTCCCTTCAGATAAGGAAGAGTTTTTAATCTTTATGGATGAACTCGATAAAGAGTATGACCTCTTAAAAATAGAGATGAGAAAAAATCTGAATAATGAACGTATTCTAGAAGCTATTGTCAAGAACTATAAAAAAAGAATTGAATTAATAGAAAATTTATTAAATCAAATAAATACTGCTAAAAAATTAAAGAATGATGAGGAAGGATATATTCTATAAATACATTTTTATCCTGATTTGTATTTGGATGCCTACTACTGCCTTTGCTCAAGAAAAAATAAGCAAAAAAGTAGAAAAAGAGCAGTTCATGACAAATGCAGGAGAAATAAGCATCAATAATAAGTACGGAGACATCATCATTAACGGATGGGATAAAAACTCTGTAAAGATCACTATAGACATTCAGGTTACACATAAGAAAAAAGAAAATGCTCAGGAGCTCATTGACCGGATTGAGCCCATTTTCAAAACCGCGAATGATTTTATGAGTATAACCTCAGAAATACGAGACAAAAGCAGTAGTTTATTCTCTCAATATTTCAAAAAAGCAGCCCCTTTCGACAGAGATAAAACTAATATTGAGATTAATTACACCATTAATCTCCCTGTAAATACTGAAGTTGAAATTTCTAATAAATATGGAGATATTATTATAAGTGACTGGACCGGAAAATTAAAAGCCAATGTCAAACATGGAGATATGTGGATCAATGAACATTTGACCAATGCCAATATTGAGGTCAACTTTGGAAAACTAAAAACGAAAAATATCACATATGGTAATATTATGCTAAAAAACGGAGCGCTCACGCTTCAAGAGTCCAAAAATCTACGACTAAAAAGTGCCGGATCTAAAATTAATATTGCATCTGTTACCACACTGGAAATAGTTTCGAGCAAAGATATTATCGATATCCAAAAAGCCACACATATCACAGGAGATTTAAAATACTCAGAAACACATATATCATTATTAGCCAGTCATATCAACACAACGATGAAGGTAGCTGATTTTCGGATTGCAAAAATAGATACCCCAAGTCCCAACATTGATATTAATCAGGAATCTTCAGAAATCAATATAAATGTCAATGGAACCTCTTTTAATTTTGAAGCCACCCTGGAGCAAGGTTTACTAAGAGTTCCTACATCATTCAGTGATATAAATACCCATGTAATTGATAAGGGAAAACGAATACGAACCATCAAAGCTTCCTATGGAGATATCCGAAAAGGGCAAACCACTATTACAGGAAAAAAAGGCATCATTATATTATCAGAATAAAAAACACTTTTACAACAAAAAATTCATCAATCAATAAAAACAACTCCATGAAAACCCATCCAATACCAATTATCTTCTTCCTTATAATACAACTATCAGGTATCATAGCCCAGGAAAAAAACAACGATTATATAGAATTTAACGATCGAAAAAACATTGTACATGGAATCTATCTTGGGATCAATACCGGATACGGAAAAATCGATCGTAGAAACACTATAAACGCAGGAATAAAACTAGCATATGTAGCAAATAGAAAGTTTGAATACGGAATTGCTGCAAAGTTTTTTTACTCTGATCAAACTTCCGCAGATAATATTTCTTCTAATGATATAAGCAGTACTACAGGAGACGTAGTAGGAACATATGGAGGAGTTCATTTAGAACCCATACTCTTTTCCAAATCGAAAATCAATGTATCATTCCCTATTCTAATCGGTCCTGGAGTAGTAGCATATATAGAAGAATCTTCTTCGAATAAAGGAGAGCATGAAGCGACAACGTCAGATCAGGTTTTTGTTGTGGAACCGGGAGTTAATATACTATTCAATTTTTCGAGATATGTACAAATAGAAGCTGGAGCTAAATACCGTTTCTCCAGTAAGTTTACTATTCATCCTGATGCTATTACCCGTATCAACGGGTATTCTATAGATCTTGGAATAAAAATTGGAGTCTTTAATCTAGGTAGAAACCGTTATAAAAAAAAGCTCTCTAATGAATCGTAATACAAAAGACAATCTCCCCATACAAACCATCTATGTATATGTTCAGAATTCCAAAATATATCTGAGCCATACACATCAACCATTCAGTAAGAAAATGCTGAATCAAAAACAAATAAACCCTTTGGTTAGCACCTAAAAGAAAACAATTATGAAATTATTTTTGAGGTTACTCCCAGTTTTATTATTCTTAATATCCTGTGAGAAGGACGACGCATCCCCAAACTCAACGAAATTATTAGATGACAAATTAGAAAAGTTATACAAAGAGTCTTTGCTTGCCGGCTTCTCTGTAGCCATTACAGATGACTCGAGTGTATTGTATAAAAATGCATTTGGTTATGCCGATATAGAACAGCAAAAAAAATATGACGATCGTACCATTCATAATATTGGTTCTATTTCCAAAACTTATATCGCTATTGCCATTATGAAAGCAGTAGAACAACAAAAGTTGCAATTAGACGCAGATATCAATACCTATCTCCCTTTTGATATTACACATCCCTATCATCCCGAAAAACCAATCACAATAAGACACCTGGCTACACATACATCGGGGATTTCTGATGACATTACATACTATAAAAGTTATGTCTTTGAACATCCGGAACAAGTAGATCCTTCTTATTACCCGCAAGAGTATCATCCGCTGATTTCAACTATAAAAGGAAATAAAAAAATAGATGATGCTATTTTCTTTCAAAATGCATTATCTTCTTCTGGAAACTGGTACACCAAGGAGACTTTTCTCTCTAATGCTCCGGGATCAAAATATGAATACAGCAATATTGGAGCAGCATTAGCTGCCTATGTTATAGAACAAGCTACTGGAATGTCTTATGAAGACTATACAAAAAAACATATTTTTTCTCCTTTACAAATGAATGATACCGGATGGAGTTTCAATCAAATCGATATGAATCTTCATGCGACACTCTATTATGAAAAAGAGTTAAAAACCCCCATGTATTCTCTCATCACAAAAGCAGATGGAGGAGTGCTTACTAATACCACCGACTTTACAAAATACATGATAGAAATCATAAACGCTTATCATGGAAAAGGAACGCTTTTATCCGAACAATCGTATCGGGAAATCTTCACACATCAGGCAACACTGGCTCCAATAAAAGAAACCAAAGGAGGACTTTTTTGGGAATTACCAAATACTAAAATCTACCACGATGGAGGAGATCCCGGAATTATGACTATTTGCTTAATTGACCCTATAAAAAACAGAGGGTACTATTTTATGACAAATATGAGTGACGACTTTAATCCAGATGTAGTGATATCTATTCGGAAAATATGGAATGTGTTAAAAAATAACACCTCTTATTAATTTCACATTTCTCTAATATTTTGCGAATAGAAATATCCTACCTTTGATTACTATACACATTTTTAAATACCAAACAATCAAAAAACATCACCAATTTTGAAAAAACATCAATCAATAAGAAAGCTGATAACATTGCTCTTTCTCACTATTGGATTTTCCAGTTTTAGTCAGGAAAAATTCACATTAAGCGGCGTTATATCAGAACAGTCCAGCAATGAAACATTAATAGGGGTCAATGTCCTCTTTCCCGATATTGCCAAAGGAGCAACTACCAATGAATACGGTTTTTATTCCATTACATTACCCAAAGGAAACTATCAACTAGTAGTAAGTTATATGGGGTTCCAGGACATTATTCAGGAAATCGTCCTCGATAAAGACAAAAAACTAAATTTTCAGTTACTAGAAGCTTCTGAGTCATTAGATGAAGTAGTCATTACAGAAAATGTAGAACGGGTAAGTATTAAAAATCCACAGATGAGTATTAACAAACTATCTGCCGGAACTATCAAGCAAATCCCTGTCGTACTCGGAGAAGCTGATGTTATAAAATCAATCGTATTGCTTCCTGGAGTTACCAGTGGAGGCGAAGGAGCTTCGGGGTTTAATGTTCGTGGAGGAGCTGCAGATCAGAATTTAATTCTCCTAGATGAAGCTACAATCTTTAATTCCTCTCACCTTTTTGGTTTTTTCTCTGTCTTTAATCCCGATGCTATTAAAGATTTGAAATTATATAAAGGAGGAATCCCTGCCAGATATGGAGGAAGAGTTTCTTCAGTACTGGATATCTATCAAAAAGAAGGAAACAGTAAATCATTTCATGCCAATGGAGGAATTGGTGCTGTATCTAGCCGATTACTGGTAGAAGGTCCCATCGCTAAGGAAAAAGGAGCATTCCTAGCTGGAGGTCGTGCCTCTTATGCTCATTTATTTCTTCCTTTATTCAATAATGACAATATTGCTTATTTCTATGACTTAAACACCAAGCTAAACTACAAGCTGAATGACAATAACAATATATTCTTATCCGGATATTTTGGGAGGGATATTTTTGCTATTGACGACGTTTTTGAAAACACCTATGGAAATAGTGTTCTCAACCTTCGTTGGAATCACTTATTCTCCGATAAACTCTTTTCTAATCTATCATTGATTTACTCTGATTATTATTATGGACTGGAATTAAATTTTGTAGGATTTAAATGGGATTCCGGTATAAGAAATTTCAACCTGAAATACGACTTAAAACACTACTTAAGTGACAACTATCAGCTTAACTACGGAGTTAACAACATCTACTACCGATTCAACCCCGGAGAAATTAAGCCTAATAGTGAAACCTCAGGAATCAAAAATGAACAATTAATCAATAAATATGCTAATGAACTGGGGGTATACCTTGACGCCAAACACAAAATATCCAATAATCTGACACTTCAATATGGGGTACGGGTTAGTAACTTTACCCGATTAGGGCAAGATGAGTTAAATATCTATGAAAATGACAATCCTTTACTTTTTAACGAAACCTTGCAAATTTATGAAGAAGCTAGTCCTATCCGAACTGAAAGTTATAAGCGAAGTGATCGAATCAAAACCTTCACCAATATAGAGCCTCGTCTTGCGCTGTCTTATGCTTTTAATAATACATCTTCTATTAAGGCCAGTTATAACCGAATGGCTCAATACCTGCACCTGTTATCAAACACAAACTCCCCTACTCCATTAGATGTATGGACTCCCAGTGGAAAATATGTAAAACCGCAATTACTGGATCAATATGCTTTGGGATATTTCAAAAGTATCAAGGATAATGATTATTCTCTGGAAACAGAAGTGTTTTATAAAGAAATTAAAAACCGAATTGACTATATAGATGGGGCCGAATTAATTGCTAATAATGCGATAGAGCAGGATATTCTCAATGGTGAAGCCAGAGCATATGGATGGGAAGTATTAATCAGAAAAAATGAAGGAAACCTAAAAGGATGGATTGCTTATACACTTTCTAAATCAGAACAACGAACTCCAGGAAGAACAGCTGTGGAAACAGGAGTCAATAATGGAAATTGGTACAATACTCCCTATGACAAAACACATGATATATCTATTAACGGGAGTTATGAAATAAATAAAAAATGGAAATTTGGAGCTAACTTTATTTTCCAAACCGGACAACCTACCAACTACCCTTCCGGACAATTTGATTATAAAGGACTCATTGTTCCTATATATGATGGGGCTAGAAACAATCAGCGATTACCATCATATCACAGAGTAGACATCTCTGCCACTTTAACCCCACGAAAAAATAACAACAGAAAATGGAAAGGGGAATGGGTTTTTAGCATTTATAACGTGTATGACCGAAAAAATGCCGCATCGATCTCTTTTGGTCAGAATGACGAAACCCTCGTAAACGAAGCGATAAAAACCTCTATTTTTGGAATCGTTCCTGCGGTTACCTATAATTTCAAATTTTAAGAAAATGAAAAAAATAAGCTATATACTACTTTCTTTATTACTCTGCATCAGCTGTGAAGAAGTTGTTCATGTAGATATACCCGAAGGAAAACCAAGATTGGTGATTGATGCTTCCTTTGAAATATACAAACACGAAACTCCTGTAACGGTTGATCCTACTGTAAAATTGACACTATCAGCCCCTTTCTTTGATAGTACAATCCCGGCTGTAAGTGACGCAACGGTCTTTGTTACTGATATAAACAATAACATAACATACCCTTTTGCCGAATCAACAGAAGCAGGAATCTTCCTCCCGACAACTTCTTTTACTCCTGTAATCGATACTGAATACGAACTCACAGTGATCTATAAAGAAGAAACATATACTGCTATAGCCAAACGAATCCCAGCTCCGAAAATAGATACGATTGTTCAGGGAGATAAAATCTTATTAGATGGAGATGAAACAGAAGTTATCATCACATTTACTGATATTCCTGACCAGGACGACTTCTACCTATTTGATTTTGATATGAATTTATTCTTGGCTAGTGAAGATCGTTTTTATCAAGGAGAAACTTTTTCTTTTTCTTATTTCTATGAAGATATGGAAGAAGATAAAGACGTTACCATTAAAATTCTGGGAGTTAACAAACAATATTACAACTATATGAACTTAGTAATTGATCAGAGTGATGCTGATGGAGGTCCTTTTGGAACTCCTCCCGTATTACTAAGGGGAAATATAATAAACAATACTACTGCTGATAATTATCCTTTGGGGTACTTTAGTATTTCAGAGACAGACCGTGTTCCCTTTACTATAAAAAAGTAATTATTCTTTAGGTCTAAAAAAGAAATAATCTATCAGAGTCATACCCCAAAAATGTCTATTTTTGGGGTATGACTTTTACCAAAACCACAGAAAAAGATTCTCATTATAATGATTTGGAAAAAATGACTATTAATGAGGTATTAACAAACATCAATAAGGAGGATAAAACAGTTCCGGATGCCATAGAAAAAGTAATCCCTCAAATAGAAGCATTGGTCAGCCAAATAGCAAAACGAATGAAAGAAGGGGGACGATTATTCTATATTGGTGCAGGAACAAGTGGTCGATTGGGAATTGTTGATGCCAGTGAATGTCCTCCAACATTTGGGGTTCCTCATGAGTGGGTCGTAGGTATCATTGCCGGAGGAGAAGAAGCAATCCGAAAAGGAATTGAATTTGCTGAAGATAGTACCGAACAAGGATGGAAAGACCTGCAGAGATATGATATTTCTAAAAAAGACACCGTTATAGGAATTGCTGCTTCCGGAACAACTCCCTATGTAATTGGAGCATTAGAAACCTGTAATAAAAATGGAATCCTCACAGGATGTATTACCTGTAATGCTGGTAGCCCTTTAGAAAAAACCGCTCAATTCCCTGTTACTGTCATTGTAGGACCTGAGTTTCTTACAGGAAGTTCGAGAATGAAAGCCGGTACCGCCCAAAAATTAATCCTTAATATGATTTCTACCTCTACGATGATTCAATTAGGTAGAGTAAAAGGAAACAAAATGGTCGATATGCAGCTTAGTAATAACAAATTAATTGACAGAGGTACACGAATGATCATGAAAGAAATCAATGTCAGTTATGAAATAGCAAATGATTTATTAAAACAGTACGGTAGTGTCCGTGACGCAATCGAGAACTATGGAACAAAAAAGAACAGATAAACCACTACTGGCAAAAGGAGTACAACGAATAGCTTTAGCTATCCTATGTATGTTCATCAGTCCGGTTATTATTCATTCAGCTTTTAAAAATCAGGACCATCCCCTATATATTCCAATACTTATTCTTGGAATAGCAGGTGCTATCTTTGCTGTCTTTATGGGATTTCGGGGGTTACAAACAGTTATGGAGTCCATGTTCGGAAAGAAAAAGAAAAAATAATTCCTATTTTGCCAAGGTGTTATATTCCTTCTCGTTTATTAACAGGAGATGTTGGATTATATCCGAAACCTTCGATTGCTATCCCTACGTTTAATTGATGTAGTATATATCCTATAATAGCATAATGATGAGTAGCATGACTATTGGCATGGGCTAAAATACTTTCCAAGGTATAATCTACTGTAATTTTTCCTTTTCCCATATTATCAGTCACGTGCAATAAATAATCAGTATTCACATCTACATACGAACACAGTGTTTGTTGCAACTCATAAATACAATTTACTGCTACTTGTCTATCTGTAGCGATACGCTCATCTCTCTTTCTTGCCGTTAAATCTATATTGTTAGAATCTAAGCCATTAATAACGCAATAGAAAAAATCCAATGTATGCCTGATATGAGATCCAATACTAGAATAATAAGGACCTATAGAAGTATCACAATAAACATCCGATTTTATAGTTTGTAATAATGTTACTGCGCTATTAAGGTTGTGGTTGATCGAAGAAATAATTTGTCGTTTCATGCGAGGGTTAGACGTTTTAGATACTAGTAAATTACATAAGTTTTTTCACATATATGTTATTTTTTACTTTTAAAAACGACTTCTTACTTACTATTAAGTAATGATTAACAAAATTTTTACGATTTCATAACGGTAGGACAAATATCACCCCATATAAGGTAAAACCGTAAAAATTAAGACAAAATGCGTATTTCGTCGATTAAATACAATTTTTGTTGAAATTCAAAAAAAAATATTGTAATATTGTTTTATCATTTAAAGCCCCAATTTAATGAAAAAGATAGCACTCACTCTATTTCTATTATGTTTTATTCCAAAAGCAAATGCGCAAAACAACTATGATGATGCATTAACCGCTGCAAGTTATGCCTACTCACATACAAAAAAAGCGCACGGAGCTAATAATGTATTTCACACACAAGAATATGCAGATAAAGCAATAGAATCTTATTTAAAAGTAGAAGAATTAAGTGAAAAATGTGGATGTACCGAAGCCAATAAAATGGCTTATGAGGCCAGAGTAGACTTAGAAAGCTCTCTGGAGCAAGACACATATGAACGTAGTAGATTCTATGTAAAGCGAGTAAAAGAACAAGGATCAAAAATCTTAGAGGTATTAACGAATTGTCAGGCTAATAGCGGTTCATATTCTGATGCTGACGACGTTGCATCTCTTGATTCCCCCGAAGATGATTCTATTGCAGAAGCTTCTATGGAAGTAGCCAGAAAGCAAAAAGAATTAGAAGAAAAAAGACGTCAATTAGAAATCGAACAACAAAAGCTTCAACAACAAATTGCTGAACAAAACAAGAAAAAAGCCGAATTTGAAGCAAAACGTTTAGCTGAACTTAAAGAGCAAACGATTATAAAAAACAAAGCCGAATTGGCGCTACAGAAATTAGAAAATGCATTACAGGAACTCAGTGTAGTACTAAATGAAAACTCTACTTTCGAATCCAATAAAGGAAATTATATCAGACCTGAAAATGCATTAAAAAATGAATCTTTAGGAGATACTAAAACGTTCTATATTGACAGAGCCAAAGAACTAACCAAAACAGCTATGCAACAATTTGCTTCTTCTGTAGAGAACTAAAGAGCACATTATTTTATTTTGTAGCCCCAAAATAAAATTTTTAAGAAGCGACATCGATTCTTTTGATGTCGCTTTTTTCTTGTCTTTTTTTAAGGTAATTTCGATAATAAAATAGGAATAATTCCATAAATTTGGATTTTTTCCTATTTTATAATGAACAGAGCTATTTTACACCTTGACCTTGATACATTTTATGTATCTGTAGAAAGATTGATTAATACATCCCTAACTAAAAAACCAATCCTCATAGGAGGAACCAGTGACAGAAGTGTTATTGCTGCATGCAGCTATGAAACAAGAGCTTATGGCGTTCATGCAGGAATGCCTATGAAGATAGCTAGAGAATTATGCCCCGAGGCGATTATTATCAAAGGAGATACAACAACCTATACTAAATATTCAGAGGTTGTTACTCAAATTATCAAAGAACAGGTCCCTGTATTAGAAAAATCAAGTATTGATGAATTCTACGCTGATCTTTCCGGAATGGATCGCTTCTTTGGCGTATATAAATATGCCATGGAATTACGTAAAAAAGTGATAAAAGAAACCGGACTTCCTATATCATTCGGACTCTCTGGCAATAAAGTAGTCTCTAAAATTGCTGCAAACGAAGGAAAACCAAATAGTAAATCAAAAATTGATATTGGTCAGGAGAAACTATTTCTTGCCCCTTTATCTGTCAAAAAAATCCCAATGGTAGGAGATCAAACCTACCATACCCTAAGAAATTTTGGAATACGATATATCAAAACACTTCAGGAAATGCCGGTAGAAATGCTTAAAGGTGTATTAGGAAAAAACGGAATCATTATCTGGAAAAGAGCCAACGGAATTGACAATACACCTGTCGTTGCTTTTTCTGATCGGAAATCTATATCAACAGAAAGAACATTTGACAAAGACACTATTGATATCTATAAACTCAGAAGTATCCTCATTGCTATGACTGAGAATTTAGCATACCAATTAAGAAAAGATAATAAATTAACAGCATGTATTGCTGTTAAGATCCGGTATTCTGATTTTAACACTCACACCAAACAAATAAAAATTCCTTATACCAGTGCTGACCACATTCTTATTCCCAAAATTCTTGAGCTTTTTCATAAACTACATCAAAAAAGACTCTTAGTACGTCTTATAGGAATACGCTATAGTCATATTGTAGGAGGAAATTATCAAATCAGTTTGTTTGATGATAATGAAAAGCAACTAAGGTTATACAAAGCTTTAGACCACATAAAAAATCTGTATGGAGAACGAAGTGTTATTAGAGCAACTACCATAGACACGAAACATCACAATAAAAATCATAATGTAGTCGGCAACTCTTTTTCTCTAAAAAAATAATCCCTTTCTTCCATGTATCTCAATTGTCACTCATATTACAGTATGCGGTTTGGTACTTTCTCAGAAATAGAACTTCTAGAATTAGCACAAAAAAATAACGTAGATACTGTTGCACTTACGGATATTAATAATACCTCTGCCTGCCTTAATTTTATCAGAAAAGCCCCTGATTACAATATAAAACCAATAGTAGGTATCGACTTCAGAAATGATACACATTCATTATATATAGGTTTAGCCAAAAACAATAATGGATTTCGGGAATTAAATACATTTTTATCATCTGCATTACACCAAAAAGAAAAATTGCCTCACCGGGCTCCTCCACTTACAGACTGTTTTATCATATACCCTTATGAACAAGCGATAACTATGAGATTATCTCAGCTAAGCACGAATGAATATATTGGAGTTTCCCGTAAGGACCTTAACAAACTCCCCTTTTCTTCCCTTAAAAACATGCTTCATAAATGTGTTATACTACAACCTGTCACTTTTAGAACCAAAAAAGACTATAATACCCATCGCCTATTAAGAGCAATTGACATGAATGTATTATTAAGTCAGTTACCTGAAAAAGAGCAAGCTTGTTTTTCTGAAAAAA
The DNA here is from genome assembly GCF_013365535.1 of Aquimarina sp. TRL1. Classification (NCBI taxonomy): domain Bacteria; kingdom Pseudomonadati; phylum Bacteroidota; class Flavobacteriia; order Flavobacteriales; family Flavobacteriaceae; genus Aquimarina; species Aquimarina sp. TRL1. The sequence continues at coordinate 27,309 of NZ_CP053590.1, forward strand.
TGGTTCCCTCTGAAGAAATAAAACAGTTATTTTCTCAATACACATCCATTATAGAGAATACACGATCTCTACAACAACAGTGTAACATAAAGTTTGATTTTTCTAAAAACAAACCATCCCTCAACAAAAAAAGCTATACTAATGACCGAAAAAAAGATTATATCTTATTAGAGCAATTATGCAGAGAAGGATTAATCTATCGATATAAAACCTTATCTCCTTCTCAAAAAATCATAGACCGATTAACAAAAGAGCTCGAACTGATCAATAGAATGAATTTCGTTTCTTATTTCCTTATCAACTGGAAAATCATCAAATATGCCAGGGAGAAAAAATATTATTACGTAGGAAGAGGTAGCGGAGCCAATAGCATCGTAGCATATTTGCTACGTATAACAGATGTTGACCCTGTAGAACTCGACTTATACTTCGAGCGATTTATTAATTCTCACCGAACCAGCCCTCCTGATTTTGATATTGATTTTTCCTGGAAAGACCGACAAGACATAACCCGATACATCTTTGATACTTTCGGACATAATCACGTAGCTCTATTAGGAACCTATATCACATTTCAATATAAAGGAGTCGTCCGGGAACTCGGAAAAGTATTTGGTTTACCTAAGTTCGAAATAGATAAATTAAGTAATCAGGACTATGAATACGAAACGTTGGATCATATTAGTAAACTTGTGCTCTTATACGGGGAGCTCATTCAGGGAAAACCCAATTATATCAGCATCCATGCCAGTGGTATCTTAATCTCAGAAGCACCGATACACAATTACAGTGCTACAAACCTGCCTCCAAAAGGATTTTCTACAGTTCAGTTTGATATGATTATAGCAGAAGATATCGGTTTATATAAATTTGATATTTTAGGACAAAGAGGATTAGCTAAAATAAAAGATACCTTAGAAATTATCCGATATAACCAGCCTGACCATCCCCCATTCGATATTCACGATGTCAATGTTTTCAAAAAAGATAAACATATCAATGCCTTAATTCGCAATGCCAAATGCCTCGGATGTTTCTATGTAGAATCTCCTGCCATGCGGATGCTTCTTCATAAACTAAAAACCGATTCGTATCTAGGATTAGTTGCTGCCAGTTCCATCATTCGACCTGGAGTAGCCAAAAGCGGTATGATGCGGGAATACATCCTCAGAAAACACGATACCAGCAGAACCAATAAAGCACACCCTATATTGCTAAAATTAATGCCTGAAACATACGGTATTATGGTATATCAGGAAGACGTTATAAAAGTAGCGCACTATTTCGGGAAACTTAGCCTGGATGAAGCAGATGTCCTGCGAAGAGGAATGAGTGGAAAATTCAGATCTAGAGAAGAATTTAAGATTGTCAAACAGCGATTCATCTCGAATTGTAGAAATGAAGGATATTCAGAAAAAGTCATCTACGAAGTATGGGAGCAAATATCCAGTTTTGCAGGCTATGCATTTCCCAAAGGACATTCAGCTTCTTATGCTGTAGAAAGTTATCAAAGTTTATTCCTAAAAACATATTACCCCCTAGAATATCTCGTAGCCACGATAAATAACGGAGGGGGATTTTATATGCCCGAAGTGTATATCCATGAAATAAAACTCCTGGGAGGCATTATCCATACTCCTTGTATCAATAATAGCAACTATCTAGCTGTAATAAAAGGGAAAGATGTTTATCTAGGCTTTATGATGCTACGAAACCTGGAAACAAAAACAAGTGAATTATTTCTCTCTGAACGCAGTATTAATGGAGAGTTTCTATCGTTGGAAGACTTTATAAATAGAGTTTCCATCAGTATTGAACAACTTAGTATTTTGATCAAAATAGGCGCCTTTAACTATACCAATAAAACAATGTCTGAATTATTATGGGTAGCTCACCTTAATTTGAATACGCTCACAAATCCTCATCCTAAAACACAAAACTCTCTATTTACCGACAAACCAATAGAATATACTCCTCCTAAAATCAATAGATCATTACTGGAAATAGCCTTTGAGCAAATTGAAGCCCTAGGCTATCCGCTTCAAGGGTATTTTCCTCTATTAAAAAACACCCCTGTAAACAAAACCACTACAAAACATCTTCCTTTTTACATCAATAAGAATATCGACATCTATGGTTTTTTAATAACTACCAAACGGACAACTACTAGCCATGGACATAGAATGATATTCGGAACATTTCTAGACCAAACAGGGGGTATATTCGATACTGTCATTTTTCCTAATACACTAAAAAAATACAAACTAAAGGGAAAAGGTATTTACCGTATCTATGGAAAAGTAGTTGAAGAGTTTGATTTCCTTAGTATCGAAATTAGTAAAGTCGTCAAACAAGACTATATCCAGGATCCCAGGTATACCTAATCTCTTTTCTTTCTCAAAATCAAAGTCGTATGATTTTCAAATAATGCTTTCTGCTCCATCATAATTTCTGCCGATTCAAGGATACCCAGGGTCTCTTTTGCCCCGCGTTTATTCGTCATCACAACTCCATTCGGATTGTTATTGAGAAAAGCAACTACTTCCTCTACGGTGTTAACTACAGCATATGTTTTATGAAAATTAATTGGAAATGACGCATCAAAACGTTTATAAACAAGTACATCTGTATTTTTATCAATCACTTTTTTTGCCAACACGACAGGACTTTGAGCAATCAATTTAGGAAACAC
>NZ_CP053590.1:35000-37500 GCF_013365535.1 Aquimarina sp. TRL1
TAGCTATATAGGTTTGGGCTGCTCCGCGTTCGCTCGCCACTACTAGCGGAATCACTGTTGTTTTCTTCTCCTCCGGGTACTTAGATGTTTCAGTTCTCCGGGTTTGCCCTCCTTACGGAGTGATATATCTTCAATATACCGGGTTGCCCCATTCGGATATCTACGGATCAATCTGTATGTGCCAGTCCCCGTAGCTTTTCGCAGCTTATCACGTCCTTCTTCGCCTCTGAGAGCCTAGGCATTCCCCATACGCCCTTAATTAGCTTATGCGTTTTGCTTTTATGCTCTTTAGTTTTTATTTACTATATTTTTTTTAACACACTTTTTTTGTGCGCTCGTATTATTTTGATCAATATGTCAATGAACGTTATAAAACAGATAATTAATTTTAAAAATCAATATCTATTCTTGTAGTATAATAAATATACTACCTTGTGGAGAATATCGGAGTCGAACCGATGACCTCCTGCGTGCAAGGCAGGCGCTCTAGCCAGCTGAGCTAATCCCCCATATATCCAAGAAGCGTCTTAAAAACTCCTACAAAATGAAGTAGCTAAACTCAACTTCTAAAATTTCCAGTATCTATAAATATGAACTTCGTAGTCTCAGGCAGACTCGAACTGCCGACCTCTACATTATCAGTGTAGCGCTCTAACCAGCTGAGCTATGAGACTGCATATCTTAATTAACAGCTTAAGACTAAAAACAAATAAGAATAACCATAATTGTATCGTAATCTCTAGAAAGGAGGTGTTCCAGCCGCACCTTCCGGTACGGCTACCTTGTTACGACTTAGCCCCAGTTACTAGTTTTACCCTAGGCCGCTCCTTGCGGTGACGGACTTCAGGTACCCCCAGCTTCCATGGCTTGACGGGCGGTGTGTACAAGGCCCGGGAACGTATTCACCGCATCATGGCTGATATGCGATTACTAGCGATTCCAGCTTCACGGAGTCGAGTTGCAGACTCCGATCCGAACTGTGATATACTTTATAGATTCGCGCCTTGTCACCAAGTGGCTGCTCTCTGTATATACCATTGTAGCACGTGTGTAGCCCAGGACGTAAGGGCCGTGATGATTTGACGTCATCCCCACCTTCCTCACGGTTTGCACCGGCAGTCTTGTTAGAGTTCTCAGCTTAACCTGCTAGCAACTAACAACAGGGGTTGCGCTCGTTATAGGACTTAACCTGACACCTCACGGCACGAGCTGACGACAACCATGCAGCACCTTGTAAGTAGTCCGAAGAAAGATCTATCTCTAAATCATGCAACTTACATTTAAGCCCTGGTAAGGTTCCTCGCGTATCATCGAATTAAACCACATGCTCCACCGCTTGTGCGGGCCCCCGTCAATTCCTTTGAGTTTCATTCTTGCGAACGTACTCCCCAGGTGGGTCACTTATCACTTTCGCTTAGCCACTCAGTCCGAAAACCAAACAGCTAGTGACCATCGTTTACGGCGTGGACTACCAGGGTATCTAATCCTGTTCGCTACCCACGCTTTCGTCCATCAGCGTCAATAAATTGTTAGTGATCTGCCTTCGCAATCGGTATTCTATGTAATATCTATGCATTTCACCGCTACACTACATATTCTAACCACTTCACAATTATTCAAGACATACAGTATCAATGGCAATTTTACGGTTGAGCCGCAAACTTTCACCACTGACTTATACGCCCGCCTACGGACCCTTTAAACCCAATGATTCCGGATAACGCTTGGATCCTCCGTATTACCGCGGCTGCTGGCACGGAGTTAGCCGATCCTTATTCGTAGAGTACCGTCAGAGCAATACACGTATTGCGGTTTCTTCCTCTATAAAAGTAGTTTACAACCCATAGGGCAGTCTTCCTACACGCGGCATGGCTGGATCAGAGTTGCCTCCATTGTCCAATATTCCTCACTGCTGCCTCCCGTAGGAGTCTGGTCCGTGTCTCAGTACCAGTGTGGGGGATCTCCCTCTCAGGACCCCTATCTATCGTAGCCTTGGTATGCCGTTACCATACCAACTAGCTAATAGAACGCATAGCCATCTCTAAGCGATAAATCTTTAATTATTTAATTATGCAATCAAATAATACTATAAGGTATTAATCCAAATTTCTCTGGGCTATCCCTTACTTAAAGGTAGGTTCTATACGCGTTACGCACCCGTGCGCCGGTCGTCAGCAAGATTGCAAGCAATCTCCTGTTACCCCTCGACTTGCATGTGTTAAGCCTGCCGCTAGCGTTCATCCTGAGCCAGGATCAAACTCTTCATCGTGAATTCTTAAATATTATTTAGATTCAACAACTATGGAATTTTGTCTTCTCAATGATGTTTCTAGTCTTAATTCTAATGCTTATATATTTCTATATACGCGCTGTCAATCAATATGTTTATGAACGTAAGTCTAATCCAAAAATTAAACCGTCTTTTCGTATGTTAAATAGGAATCGAACCTTATTAAGTATCATCAATACTTTACTCCAGTATAACTATTTTTATGAACTC
>NZ_CP053590.1:667500-670000 GCF_013365535.1 Aquimarina sp. TRL1
CTAAAAACAAATAAGAATAACCATAATTGTATCGTAATCTCTAGAAAGGAGGTGTTCCAGCCGCACCTTCCGGTACGGCTACCTTGTTACGACTTAGCCCCAGTTACTAGTTTTACCCTAGGCCGCTCCTTGCGGTGACGGACTTCAGGTACCCCCAGCTTCCATGGCTTGACGGGCGGTGTGTACAAGGCCCGGGAACGTATTCACCGCATCATGGCTGATATGCGATTACTAGCGATTCCAGCTTCACGGAGTCGAGTTGCAGACTCCGATCCGAACTGTGATATACTTTATAGATTCGCGCCTTGTCACCAAGTGGCTGCTCTCTGTATATACCATTGTAGCACGTGTGTAGCCCAGGACGTAAGGGCCGTGATGATTTGACGTCATCCCCACCTTCCTCACGGTTTGCACCGGCAGTCTTGTTAGAGTTCTCAGCTTAACCTGCTAGCAACTAACAACAGGGGTTGCGCTCGTTATAGGACTTAACCTGACACCTCACGGCACGAGCTGACGACAACCATGCAGCACCTTGTAAGTAGTCCGAAGAAAGATCTATCTCTAAATCATGCAACTTACATTTAAGCCCTGGTAAGGTTCCTCGCGTATCATCGAATTAAACCACATGCTCCACCGCTTGTGCGGGCCCCCGTCAATTCCTTTGAGTTTCATTCTTGCGAACGTACTCCCCAGGTGGGTCACTTATCACTTTCGCTTAGCCACTCAGTCCGAAAACCAAACAGCTAGTGACCATCGTTTACGGCGTGGACTACCAGGGTATCTAATCCTGTTCGCTACCCACGCTTTCGTCCATCAGCGTCAATAAATTGTTAGTGATCTGCCTTCGCAATCGGTATTCTATGTAATATCTATGCATTTCACCGCTACACTACATATTCTAACCACTTCACAATTATTCAAGACATACAGTATCAATGGCAATTTTACGGTTGAGCCGCAAACTTTCACCACTGACTTATACGCCCGCCTACGGACCCTTTAAACCCAATGATTCCGGATAACGCTTGGATCCTCCGTATTACCGCGGCTGCTGGCACGGAGTTAGCCGATCCTTATTCGTAGAGTACCGTCAGAGCAATACACGTATTGCGGTTTCTTCCTCTATAAAAGTAGTTTACAACCCATAGGGCAGTCTTCCTACACGCGGCATGGCTGGATCAGAGTTGCCTCCATTGTCCAATATTCCTCACTGCTGCCTCCCGTAGGAGTCTGGTCCGTGTCTCAGTACCAGTGTGGGGGATCTCCCTCTCAGGACCCCTATCTATCGTAGCCTTGGTATGCCGTTACCATACCAACTAGCTAATAGAACGCATAGCCATCTCTAAGCGATAAATCTTTAATTATTTAATTATGCAATCAAATAATACTATAAGGTATTAATCCAAATTTCTCTGGGCTATCCCTTACTTAAAGGTAGGTTCTATACGCGTTACGCACCCGTGCGCCGGTCGTCAGCAAGATTGCAAGCAATCTCCTGTTACCCCTCGACTTGCATGTGTTAAGCCTGCCGCTAGCGTTCATCCTGAGCCAGGATCAAACTCTTCATCGTGAATTCTTAAATATTATTTAGATTCAACAACTATGGAATTTTGTCTTCTCAATGATGTTTCTAGTCTTAATTCTAATGCTTATATATTTCTATATACGCGCTGTCAATCAATATGTTTATGAACGTAAGTCTAATCCAAAAATTAAACCGTCTTTTCGTATGTTAAATAGGAATCGAACCTTATTAAGTATCATCAATACTTTACTCCAGTATAACTATTTTTATGAACTCTTATCCTTTCGATAAGCGGGTGCAAACATACAAACCTTTTTTGTTTCTGACAAAACTTTTTTTAAAGTTTTTTTTACTTTTTTATAACAGTTTTTAAATCTTAAACAAACCATAGTTTACCTAACAAAAAACTTGCTATAATTACTCGATAACTTACACCTACTCTTACAAGAAAACATGTATTTTACCGAAACAAAAAAGTGTGCTTTTTTATGATTTTTAAAAGCAAGTATCTCTAAATACTTACTCCTTTAAAATCCCCGTTTTCAATGAACATCAGCCCCTCGGCTAAGCGGGTGCAAACATACAACCTTTTTCATATTCAGCAATACTTTTTTTGCGTTTTTTTTAAATTATTTAGCAATCCGCTATCAAACAAAAACTTAGCTTTACACAAAAAAGTTCCTGATCAAACCAAAGCGTAAAGCAAGTAATTACACCCCTGCTTCTTTTATACTATTTTTTTAGTCCCTCAGCCAATCCTATTCATCTTCTGCCATACTAAATATTAAAAACAATAGCTACATCCATCTAACCAGAAGTTGTTTTTAAGCTATAGCCTTGTCTATCCTTAGTCCTAAGCACTGCTTATTTTCCAGCCTTTATAGACCTTTATACTAAATTGTCCTCACTCTGATAAAACAACAGGATATCATAGCCTTTTTAAGCGATACTAAACGCTAAAAACAATCTCTTCTA
>NZ_CP053590.1:5172500-5351143 GCF_013365535.1 Aquimarina sp. TRL1
AATGTATTCGTAGAAAATCGTTGATGTACCAATGCCAGACGAGTTACTACCATTGGATCTAACAAGTCCTTATAATATAACTTAATATCTTCCGGCATTAACAGTCCTTTAAATATCATCGTTTTTGTAGACATACTAGGGATATAAAAGAACTTACTTTCCGACAGTCTAGAATTAAAGATGGTATGTTCTGAAACTTTTCTAGCGATAAAGAGTTTCAGGTTAAAATCAAAATAGCTTTGGTCTTCGGTTTCTTTTCCTATAAATATCTGACTAATAAAAGGCTCTGTTTTCTCGGCAATCTCTCCCAGGTGCTCAGCTCCTACCGGAACATCTCTCCACCCTAATAAGGTCAGCCCTTGCTCTTTTATGTTTTTTTCTAAAGTATCAATACAAAACTGTCGTTGATTCTCTTTTTTTGGTAAAAACACATTACTAACGGCATATTCTCCTGAAGCAGGCAAGTTGAAAGTACAATGTTTTACAAAGAAATCATGGGGAATGTCGATCAATATCCCAGCTCCATCTCCTGTTTTCCCATCAGCACTTACAGCACCTCTATGTTCTAACTTTTCGAGAATTTCCAGAGCTTTATGAATGATATCATTCGATTTTTTACCTTCTAAACTACATATGAATCCGGCACCACAAGCGTCGTGTTCGAATTCTGGCAAATACATTCCTTGTTTCTTCATAATTTTCCGTTAAAAATGGTTTCAGGTCGATGAAATTAACAAAACCTTAATGAAGGAAAAAGAAAATGAAACCAATCGGGATCACTTTTCTGAGCTCCGTAAAAAAAACATATTTAGAATAAAATAATCCCAAAATAAAGTCTTCTTATTACGAATTCCATAATGGGTTTTTCTTAGAATAATTCTAAATAAGATAATTCTCCAGAGCCACCACATATTTCTTATTATCAACTTATTACAACGAAAACGATTTCGAAAAAACAGCACAAATAGCAGCTATACATTGCATTTTTATCATTTTTGACGAAAAATAAAGGACACCCCTAAAAATAATAGAGTTAAAATTAATAAATACATAAAAATAAACACCAATACCCTATTTTAAACATACTTAATATTAATATTTTATACATTTACCATGATTTTAACATTAAAAATCAAAATATCATGAAAAAAATTGAAGCTATTATCAGACGGTCTAAATATCGTATCGTAAAAGAGGCTTTACATCAACAGGGAATTTCTTTTTTTTCTTATTGGGATGTCACAGGTGTAGGCAATGAACAAAAAGGGAGTGTCTACAGAGGGGTATCCTATAGTACTTCTGATATACAACGTAGATACCTTTCTATAGTTGTTAATGACGAGTATGAACAGATTGCCATTAATGCTATTCTTACAGCAGCCAAAACAGGAGAGGTTGGTGACGGGAAAATTTTTGTTTCAGATATCAAAGAAGCCTATCGTATCAGAACATCCGAACAAGGAAACGCTACCATATAATATTATTCTAAACAAATTTATAAACGACTACTACATTTATTATATCACTATGGAACTATTTACTACTAACAATGTCTGGATGATGATATGTACTGCCCTTGTTTTTTTTATGCATCTGGGGTTCTCTTTTCTGGAAATAGGGTTAACCCGACAAAAAAACACCATTAACATTCTATTCAAAAACATGTTTATCATTTGCATTGGACTTATCTTATACTCTCTTTTTGGTTTTAACCTTATGTATCCTGGGTTTGACAAAGAGGCCTTGGGAATATTGGGGTTTTCTGGTTTTGGTCTTAACTCTCCCATAACTGAGACAGGCTCTTTAGACCTTTCTTATAATACCGGATATACCTATTGGACAGATTTTCTATTTCAAGGCATGTTTGCAGCAACGGCTGCAACCATTGTTTCCGGAGCCGTTGCAGAACGTGTCAAGCTTGGTAGTTTTATGATTTTCACTATTATATATGTAGGGTTAATATATCCTATTGTTGGTTCCTGGAAATGGGGAGGTGGTTTTTTGGATTCTATGGGATTTTATGACTTTGCGGGTTCTAGCCTTGTTCACTCTGTTGGTGGATGGGCAGCACTGGTAGCCGTTTACCTTCTAGGTCCCCGAATTGGAAAATTCACATCCGAGGGTAAACCTATGGTCATCCCTGGTCATAGCATTACACTGGCTGCTGCGGGGGTTTTGATCCTCTGGTTGGGGTGGTTTGGTTTTAATGGAGGTTCTGTATTGTCTGCTGACCCTGCAACCACTTCTCTGACATTGGTTACCACATGTATCGCCGCTGCAACGGGTGGTTTATCTTCTTTTCTGGTTTCCACCGCTATCTATAAAAACTACGACTTAACCATGTTCCTAAATGGGATTTTAGGTGGATTAGTCGCCATCACCGCGGGAGCAGATCAAATGTCTCCTATGGATGCTATTATGGTAGGTGCCATTGCCGGAACATTGATTGTTTTCGGAATATCTCTTATCGACAGACTTACCTTAGACGATCCTGTTGGAGCTATTGCGGTCCATTTGATCTGTGGTATCTGGGGAACACTTGCTGTCGGTATTTTTGGAAAAATGGCAGGACTACATCAATTCTTTGTACAACTTATAGGTATTGTTATCATAGGGGTTTTCTGCCTTCTAACTTCTTTCTTTATTCTATTTTCTATTAAAAAACTTTCCGGAATAAGGGTTTCAGAACAAGAAGAAATAGAAGGGCTCGATTTTCATGAGCACGGTATGGATGCATACCCTGATTTTAGAATTAACCAACACTAACTTCCTTATGAAGCAATACCCTAAGAGGGGCAACTATATATACAAATGATACTAAGAGGTGAAGCATTAGAAATTATGTTTGTGATTTATCGCCTTTATACTATCAAAACAGTTCGCCCCTCTTTTTTATAAACTAATATCTCTTTTATAATATTCGCTATTTTCGTTCCTTGGAAAAAGCCAATATTTTTTGAAAAAGATCTCGTTTTTTGAAGGGTTTTATCACAATATCATCCATTCCTGAGTCTTTGATCTTATTATCCATATTTTCCAGATCTACTGCGGTTAAGGCTATAATTACAACTTCCTTATCAAACTCTCTGATTTCTCTGGTTGTTTCCAATCCATCTTTTCCCGGCATATGAATATCCATAAAAACAACATCATATGTTGTATCCTTGACCATTTGTATTGCTTGCTCGCCATTATCTGCTATATCACATTGCGCTCCTGATCGTTCTATTGTCTTTTTAGTGATCATCAGGTTAATTTTATTATCATCTACAACCAGTATCTTATGCTCACTTAAAAGAGCTCCATAATTAATACTTTCTTTATAATATTTCTCTTTTTTACACTTTTCCAGAACAACCTCAAAACCAAAAGAAGTTCCTTTGCCTTCTTCTGAGGATACTTCAATGGAAGACTGAAATAAGTCTTCTACAATTCTTTTTACGATATATAACCCTAAACCAGAACCTCCTTTATACTCATCGATATGCTGAGTTCCATTAAACCCATTAAAGATACGAGGTAACTTTTCTTTTGCTATACCAATTCCATCATCCTTCACCTCGAAATAAACAGTGATACTCTCTTCATTTTCTTTTACTTTTCTTACGGATAACCATATATTCCCATCGGGAGTGAACTTAATCGCGTTGAATATGAGATTAATTAATACCTGAGAGATTTTTACCCGATCTCCTACGACATTACTACTCATATCTTTCTGGATCGATAAATGTAATTCTGTGTTATTTTCTGCGACCTGATGAGAAAAAGAGCTGGTTATTTCCACCATCATTTTTTTTAGGGAAAATCCTTCTTTATTTAATCGAACATTTCCTAAATGAAATTTGGTGTACTCCAATGTATTGTTTACCAATCCTAATAAATGATTGTTAAAAAAACGCAGCTTCTTGATATAGTTTTGACGTTGAGTAGCATCTTCATTTTGTTCAATAATTTCCGTTAATCCTTTAATGGTATATATCGGTGTTCTCAACTCATGATTGATTACCGAAAAAAAACGAGATCGTTCTTCATTCAAAGCCAATAATCGCTTATTTTTTTCTTTTAGCTCTTCATTTATATCGTTTTTCATCTTATTAGACCGGTAGACATAAATACTAAATAACAGAGCAAGGGCTAATAAAAAACTGATCAAAAAACTAATATAGAAAAAGTTTGTGCTCAGTTCTTTATTCTTTTTATTGATAATAGAGAGTTTTGCTATATCATTTTCCTGACGTAAAATTTCATAAATAAATTCATCGGCATTGGAGGCTCTCTCTTTTAATTTCTCTCTAAATATTTTTTGATACCGATATGCCAGAGATTGATAGTAGTATACTGAATCTATATTAGGACTGTATTCATAAAAATACCTGGATTTATAATGTGCTATACATTTCAAATAGGCATCTCGTTCTCTCTTTACAAATAACAAAGAATCTTTTTCTACTTCGTTTAACAACCTATAAGAATAACTATATTCTTTTTTCTCTTCTATCAACCCCATTGCCAGATGAAGCTTATATTCATTGCGAATAATATCATCTACAATATGCATGCGAATGGAATCTTCATTTTTAAAATCAAATTCATCCAGCTCTTTTAGCGCTTTTTCTGAGCTCAATACTACATTCTTATAATCTCTCCGATCCATATAACTGATGATCAGATCATTGTAGTTGTAAAACTTATTCAGGTTTTTCTCTTTAAGGCTTTTAGAAATATTAATCGCATACAGACTATCAACCTTATCAAATTGCTTCGCCTCTCTGTATACCCGAAGCATCAAAGAAGGGATTTCTAATTCGAAAGGTCGTTCGGGGATGTTCTGAGAAACCCGACGCGCTTTTTTAAAATAGTTGAGGCTTTTATTATACCTCCCTGAGGAAAGAAAAATAACTCCATAATTATAATAATAGGAAGCTTGTATTCGCGGGTTGTCTTTTCCTTTTTCCAACAACTTGTCCAGATACATTCTGGCTTCTACAATACTGTCATTCTTTACCAGTCGATACACGACTCTATCAACTGTATCTCTGATTTCTACATCTATTGTCTTTTTTTGACTAAAAACGGTTGTAACAAAAAGCAACATTCCCCAAAAAAAGCATCCATTTATACTTTCTGTTTTTACCATACTCAAACTACTTTAAAACCATTAACTTTACCAATATATAGATAAATAGGTCAGTTTCCCAGAAAATCCGGCTAAAAAAGCACCATAAATCGGATAATTTGCATCACTTTTCGTTATTCTTTAAGATTATAATTATAAGTTTCACATTTTTTATAGATTTTTATTTGGTGGGCATCTAGCTACTTTTTCTTTTTCCCGGCAGTGTATTCAGTATAAAAAAGAGCAACTATTATAACATACCCGAAACATAATAATTACTTTTGCAGTTGTAATTATTAATCTATGATCTCCAAAGATACCATTGTTGCATTGGCGACTCCGAGTGGCGCAGGTGCCATTGCTGTTATCAGAGTTTCCGGACAAGATGCTCTTCATATTTGTGCTCCTCTATTTAGATCCAAAAAGGGAAAAAACCTATTAGATCAAAAGAGTCATACTATTCATTTGGGGCATATCATAGATAAAAACAGGGTATTAGATGAAGTACTGATCTCTTTATTTAAAGGAAGTAACTCTTATACAGGAGAGCCTACTGTAGAAATTTCCTGTCATGGCTCTACTTATATCCAACAAGAAATTATTCAATTATTGCTTCGTAAAGGCTGTCGTGCTGCAAATCCTGGAGAGTTTACACTTCGAGCCTTTATTAATGCTAAACTTGATTTATCGCAAGCAGAAGCTGTTGCCGATTTAATTGCTTCTGATTCTGAAGCTTCTCACAGAATTGCTATGCAACAGATGAGAGGTGGATTTAGTAATGAAATTAAAGCCTTAAGAGAAGAGTTATTAAACTTTGCCTCATTAATAGAATTGGAATTAGATTTTGCAGAAGAAGATGTAGAATTTGCTGATCGTTCTCAATTCCGAGCATTAATTGAGCGAATTACGAAGGTATTAAAAAGACTTATCGATTCTTTTGCTGTCGGAAATGTTATAAAAAATGGGATCCCTGTTGCTATCGTTGGAGAGCCTAATGTAGGAAAATCCACTTTGCTGAACGCACTTTTAAATGAAGAACGAGCTATTGTATCTGATATAGCAGGTACCACACGAGATACTATTGAAGACGAAATCATTATCGGTGGTATTGGCTTTCGTTTTATCGATACAGCGGGAATCAGAGATACTAAAGATGTGGTAGAAAGTATTGGTATTCAGAAAACCTTTGAAAAAATCGAACAAGCACAGGTAGTAATTTATCTGGTCGACAGTTCTGACCTAACTGCTGATCGTATTACCGAATTACAAACAGAAATAGGAAAAATTAAAAATAAATATCCTCAAAAACCTTTGCTCATTGTCGCTAATAAGGTTGATAAACTTTCTTCTGAAGCTGCTACCACTCTAAGCAATACAATTGAAGGAGTTCATTTACTTTCTGCTAAAAATAATATAGGAGTAGATACACTACAGGACTCTTTATTAAATTTTGTTAATACAGGTGCCTTACGAAACGATGATACCATTGTAACCAATACCAGACATTACGATGCCTTATTAAAAGCATTAGAAGAAATACAAAAAGTACAGTATGGTCTGGACAGTGGTCTATCAGGGGATTTGATGGCTATCGACATCAGACAGGCACTGTATCACTTTGGGGAAATCACCGGAGAAATTTCTAACGATGATTTATTGGGTAATATCTTTGCTAATTTCTGTATTGGGAAGTAAGCTATCAGTACAAAACCATGAGAGCAGCTTTACAGAAAATACTCCCTGATGACAAAATAGATATCCTACTCTCTATAAGTAAGGTAGTATCTATTCAAGCGAATGAATATTTTGTTCATGAAGGAGAGGTTCCAAAAAAAATTGCTTTTATCCATACCGGCTTATTCAGGTATGTATATATCCATGAAAAAGGGTATGAATACACAAAAAGTCTTATTACAAAACATCAGTTTATTTGTTCTTATTCAGCGATGATTGCTCAAACCCCTTCTCATTTTTATATAGAAGCTCTGGAAGACGCTGAATTATTAGTCGTTCCGTATCAAAAATGGATTGACTTAGTAAAAAATGACTTATTCTGGACTCAGTTATTGCTTGGCTTTGTAGAAAAAGGGTTTATAACCAAAGAAAAGCGTGAGCGAGACTTATTATTGCTTAGTGCCGAAAAAAGATATCTAAATTTTTTAAAAGAATTTCCTGATATCGACCAGAGAATTCCTCAAACTATTATTGCTTCGTATTTGGGAATACAACCGGAAAGCTTAAGTCGTATTCGAAAAAAATTATTTTCTTAGCCCTTCTCTTTTATTTTTCTTACGGTTATTATTGTGCAAAACTGATCAACTCCTTGGTATGCTCATTTATTTCTGTAGTGAGATCAACCGTATGAAGGTATTCGATAATTTCTGAAGTGTCTATCATACTAATATTCGAATCTTCATAGATACTGGGAAATATATCCATTAAACGATGTTGTACATGCGCTATTAACTGTATCAAATTCCTGCAATATATCGAAGGGTTATTAAACCCATTTTCTTTTTTAAATCGGTGAACCAACCTCCCGCCTTTACAAATTTCCAGTATTGGACATGCTTTGCACTGCGAACACAACATATGGGTACTATTCTCAAAATATAACCTTCCTAAAGGAGATGTCAGGATATCTGTAAAACTATGTGTTTGTATCTTCATTTTTGACTTAGTGAATCCCTGACCACATGCTTTTAATGAATCTATCGCTTCGATTTCTCCATTAGTTTCTATTACCAATACCTTCGATTCATTATGCTCGTGATCTGTTATCCCCAACAAGGAATTGATCAGTCCCTTGAATATCGGAATAATGTACTTATCTGGATCTGCTATCCAATGATCAAACAATTGTATCAGCCAATCCGCCATAGAAGTCTCGTCTGTATTAGGGTCAAAAGGAACATTATCATAGGTATAATCCGGAATTAAATAATTCACCGAATGAGCTCCCATCTCTTTAAAACTATTATATATAACTATAGGATCTTCCTCTGTATTAATGACACAGGCAATTGTAGCCAGTCCAGTTTCACGCTTTAATAACTGTACCCCTTTTCGAACAGCCTGATAGCTTCCCCTGCCTTTATGATCTACCCGATACATATCATGCGCTTTTTCTGTTCCGTCAACACTGATACTCGGAAAAATAGCTAACTCTTTAAAAAGAGAACACCACTCCTTATCAATCAGTACTCCATTGGTTTGCATATCATACTCAAAACTAGTTGTTAACAGCTGTTCTCTTGCTTTTTCTGCCTTATAGACAAATTCCCTATAAAATGCTTTATCAATAAGCAACGGTTCCCCTCCATGAAATATAAAGGTGAATTTTTTTCTCGGGTACTTTTTTAGATAGGCAATTGTTTTTTCCAAAATCGCATCAACACAATCTGCGTCCATATATTTTGGTTGTTTCTTATATGTTGTATCTCCCATATTGTACATAAAACAATATGAACAATTCAGATTACACCTACTTGCTACTTTTACCACTAATGCATCAAATTCCATTCTATAACTCTTTCGTGTTTATAAAAACAGAAGCTGTTTTCACAGCTTCTGCGATCTAATCAAAAAATACGACCCTACATAGAAAGCCGCTCGGGAGTTGCCTCTGCTCTTGCAGGGACACACTTTTGTAATGCATTAGACCAAATCATCCCTTGCGGGCAATGTCTTCCTCCACTTGTTGGGTAGTAAATCACTTCTTCTTCGTAGATAGCACCACCAACAATGTTTTCCATGTTTTTTACTTCTTGAGCAGAAAACTTTTCTAATCCCCCAGATAAAACAAATACTTTTTTCATAATCGTTTGTTATATAATTTGTGCCTACTCTATATGATTTTCGGCTACCTCAAGCTTTGTTATGATGTACTCCATAATTGGGTCATACACCACTATATACATGTCTCTTAATTTTTGTTACCTATCTCAATTAAGAATCACATATAGTACTTACTAGTGCAGCTTGTAGAAATTCATTACCCAACAATAAACCGTTAATGGTTTTACTATCGAAAAATTATATTGTTTTGAGGGACTTATCTCAGAAAGCTCAATGAAATTCTGGAGGTATTTTTTAGAAAAAAATTATAGTCTTCCCTGATCACAGGATGTAAGATATTATATAAGGAAAGAAATGAATCTTACGTTAGTAACAAGTTCTAAGTGTGTAATCTCGACTATTGAGCTAAAAAAACTATGATAACAGCATTCCCCCACCATTATTGAAAGAAGGGTATTAGAAACAATCCAAAAACAAAATAAATAATATAATGATAGGTAGAAGTACTGTTATATAGTTATAAAAGGGGTGATTGTAGTATGTATTTGTAATTTAAAAAATCAATTGCGATTTGAATAGATCTCTGTTGTTTCTCTATCAAAATCCAATGTACTTTCCAATACCATATATTTGACTTCGGGATCCCTTGCTATTTTATTTTTTTTATTGTTTGGTATCTGATGCAAAAGAGCTCCTTTAAACTCCCCAGAATAAATGGAAACAATATGTTCTTCTGACAATTCATATTTTTCCAAAATCTGTACTATTTTAGGAGTAATAGCAGGTGTTTTAATGGTATTATCTTTTAGAAACAAAGCATAATTATTGCTTTGGAGTCCAATAGCTATCGATTCTTCTTGTGAGTTTTCTACTGAAGGGGCTTCTTTTTCACAAGATACAACTATAAAAATACTGCATAGTAGTCCTGTGAATAATCCCTTATTATTCCGATTCATATTTTTGTTTTTCGCCGTTGCAAATATGAGATCATTATCATTCATAAGCCTCAACATATCAATCAATTAACTCGCAATTAACGCTCCCTTAAAAAAAGACAAAAAAAGCACTTAACACATCTGTTTTATAATCAATACCTTACACGTGATATTATTATTTTTTTAGTAATTAAACCTTACAGCATTAACATTTATTTAAATCCTAAAATGAGCTATTTCTGGTGCTTTTCTGTTCTTTGCGCTATTCTTTTATCGTTACTGTATATGGTATATATTGGCTTATTTTTGTTTTCGGACCAATACTTCATTCCTTTAATTTCTATTTTTTTGTGGATCAATTGGGTAATACTTTTTCTGTTTGTGTACTTATGGGTAGATCGATCTTACTGGTGGCACCTGAAAAACCAACATAACAGAGTAAGGAAAACCTAGATTTTATACTTTTCAAACTATAAAATCACAACACACAATCAAATGAAAAAAGTACCAACGTTTTTCACTTTATTATTTTTACTATGTCAGCTTATCAATGCACAATGCCCCAATGGGGATTGTATTGAAGCTGATATGAATTTTGAACCTGATTCCAGCTTTATCAACAATGCAGATTGGCAAGCCTCTCACGGCTCGCCTTCTGTTAATCCAGGAACCGCCTGGATGTGGTCGTACAACTCCCGCGGAGAAGGGATTAACTATCACTCGTATAATTTTGTTAAAGGACGACAATACTGTATTACTTTTACTGCCAAAACGGTAGTTCGGGGAGGAGGATTAGCTCATCCTGATGCATTTTTTAAAGTTGTTGCTACGCAAGGAGATGTCATAGGAGCCGTAACGGGTAGTGGCGGAGGTCCTATTCCTGCTACTCCTAGCCCTAATCAACTTATTGCCAATGAGAACTGGAATGCTACCAGTCCTCCCAGTACAACTGTATACACATATACTTTTACTGCTACTGATAATTTTGATAATCTTTGGTTCTATCCTTTTTCTCCTTCCTTACCGGTAGTAGAGCTTAGTCTTCATAAACTAATTATTTGCGATATCACTCCGCCTCCTTGCAAGGCGAATTTCAAATTAGAGCTCAATGAAATGGGATCTGGTAATACTGCAATTAGTATTTTACCACAGACGGTTCCTGCAGGAGCTTCTACCCAATTACAGATTTATAAAAATGGAAGTTTGGTATACAGTGGATTGCCTATTAGTTATATTGCTACTCCTGCCAACTATACAATATGTATGACAGTAATTCTGAGAGATGGGACCAAATGTCAAAAATGTTTTGATTT
Organism: Aquimarina sp. TRL1; assembly: GCF_013365535.1. Lineage (NCBI taxonomy): Bacteria > Pseudomonadati > Bacteroidota > Flavobacteriia > Flavobacteriales > Flavobacteriaceae > Aquimarina > Aquimarina sp. TRL1. Next base: position 5,183,666 of record NZ_CP053590.1, read on the forward strand.
TTGTATTGGGAAATGGTCTGAACGCCCTCCCAGAACAACATTGCCATCTGAAGTACAATCATCAAAAAGAAAAGCTGATAAAGTTCTTAATTTTCCAGATGCATTGAAGGAGAAGAATTTGCCAAGTGCACAGGAAGAAGAATCTATCCGGATCGCTCCCAATCCCAGTGATGGTATTTTTTCTATCACCAGTACAATGAATACACCTATACAACAAATCGAAGTATTTAGTCTTCCTTCTGGAGCCTTATTAAAGGTACTAGACTCTACAAAAAGTAAGCATGGAGTTCTTGATCTATCTAAGCATAAAGAAGGAGTTTATTTTATCAATATTACCCTGAACAACGGCAATGTGGTTTCTAAAAAACTAATTATCAAACGTTAATTATAAATTAACTACAAACCAGGTTATAAAAAAACAGCATCAAAATTAATTTGATGCTGTTTTTACTTCTATACTTTTATGCCATTGTTTTTTATTTCATGACTTTAATATCGACTAATAGTCGCTTAGCGTTTATTGCTTTTAATCGGATTGCTCCTTTTTTTCCTTTTGCATTTTCAAAAAGAATTATTTTCCCTTCAAATCCAGATATTCCAATACTCTCCGTATCGTGTGTTATTGTAATATTCTTTAATGCGCTATCATCTTTAATAGCATCAAAAGCTGTTGCTGTCATGGTCACATTCTCATGTTGTGTTTTAGTTCTGGTTGCTCCAGGAACAGTTACCGAATTATTAGAATCATCCGGGCTAGAAAAAGCAATAAAAGCCGAATTACTGACCGATACTAAATCAACAGTTGCTCCTGTAACTTGCGTCAATTCTGCTTCTTTATATACTTTCCCGGATACTGACGCGAACCATCTTCCTCCTTCTGTATTGCCTTCTAATGCAAATTCTACATCCGTATAACCTATTATAGTTTCTTTTTCTTCTTCTTTCATGTTTGTAGTTCCATCATCTGAAGAACAAGAAGTACTAGAGATCAAAACTACTGTTACAAAACATATAATATTAGCTGTTCTTGTTAGAATTGGGTGCTTCATAATATTTATAATTAAAGATTTCTTTTGTGTATTTTTATTCTTTCTTTTCAGAATCTCAAGAGATGTTAATCTATTTTTTTGGGGTTACTTAAGTTGTTATCGAATCTATTTTATAAGACCGACACTAGACATCAAATATATAGTGCTTTTCTTTTTATTAAAACAAGAGCTTATGTTTATTTATAAATAAACACCTACACCTTTTTATAAATAAACACCTACACCTTATTCAAAAAAACAAAAATTAAAAACCTGATTAACAACAGCTTAAAACCAATTCCGTTCACAACAAAGGTCAGATGAAATCATCTGACCTTTCACGGGAAAATTAGCCCTGTTTTTATCTACAAAAACAGCAAAATATGTCTTTTATCCAAATGATTATCTGATCATTTTTTAACTAATTTATTGGTAACGAGTAATACTCCATGCTTATCGTATACAGAAACCATATAGAGTCCCGGAGGCATTTTGGTCAGGCTCATTTGTTGTATCTGTTGTTGCTTTTCTAGTTTTTGTCCCCGCACCAGATTTCCAGTGAGGTCATATATTTTTATAGAATACGCATTTGATATTTGTCTTGTATCAATCCGGATATTATTTGTTGCCGGATTCGGGAATATTTCTACCTGAGGTTTTTCTCCAATATGTATTCCTTCTGTAGAAATTACTGCTCCATTTTTGCAATATCCATATGTGAAGAATTGATTTGTTTCTACCCAAGGGGTTCCTACTGCAAGCTTGAACTTGTAAATTTTACCTTGTTCCAGGCTTCCGGGAGTCACCAAATCATTAATAGCAATCCCATCTGGCACAGTACAATCTGTACAAATCCAATCAGAAAACAGAGGAGTCCCTACCAAAGTCCAGGATGTCAGATCAAATTCAGCAATTTCTAAGAAATAACGATTTTCACAAGAGCTGGCAGCTCCATTTACTATAATTTTATCTCCTGGACAATATCCATGTACTGCTGTTTCTCCATAATATGAAGGAAATTGATTAATTCCATATCCTCCTATAAAATCTGCTTCTGCAAAAGGACCTCCCAGGCAACACCCTTCACTGGTAAATTGAGCTGCTTTGGTTCTTATATGTAACCCGGAACCATTCCAGTTTTGACCTACAAACACTAAATCCGTATTGCTGCTGTCTGCTACATCAGCTGCTATTACCGGATACTCTAACACTCCTGCTCCATCTCCCTGCAACTCATGATAATGTGTCCAGCTACCATTACCATTGGACAGTTTTGTGCGAATAAACAATGCATCTGCACAACCCCAATTTCTTCCTACAAAAGCAATATCCATTAAGCAATCACCATTAAAATCTCCTGTTAGTGTCGGGTAACTATGCACTCCTATTCCATCTCCCTGTATATCCGATTTATGAGTCCAGGTCCCATCACCATTAGACAGTTTCGTACGGATATTTAAACCTGCACCACTCCAATTTTGACCAATAAACACCAAATCATCCTTCCCATCTCCATTCACATCTCCCATATGTGATGGATAGGTATGTACGCCTGCTCCATCTCCTAATATGGCAGAAGTATGCGTCCAGGTTCCATCTCCATTGGATAGTTTGGTACGAACATTTAATCCTGTACCACTCCAGTTTTGGCCTACAAATACTAAATCAGCTTTCCCATCTCCATTCACATCTCCCATATGTGATGGATGGGTATGCACACTAACACCATCTCCCTGTACATTTGATATTGCTGTCCAGGTACCGTCTCCATTAGACAATTTTGTACGGATATTTAAACCTGCACCACTCCAGTTCTGACCTACAAACACCAAATCAGCTTTCCCATCTCCATTAACATCTCCTATATGTGATGGATAGGTATGTACCCCAATTCCATCCCCTAGTATGTCTGATACTGCTGTCCAGGTCCCATCTCCATTGGATAGTTTGGTACGGACATTCAATCCTGCACCACTCCAGTTCTGACCTACAAATACCAAATCAGCTTTCCCATCTCCATTAACATCTCCCACATGCGTAGGATACGTATGCACACCAATGCCATCCCCCAGTACGTCAGATGTTGCGGTCCAGGTACCGTCTCCATTAGATAGTTTGGTACGGACATTCAATCCTGCGCCACTCCAATTTTGACCTACGAAAATAAGGTCTTGTTTTCCATCTCCATTCGCATCTCCTGTAAGAGTCGGGTAGGTATGTACTCCCGCTCCATCTCCTAACACATCAGACATTGGAAGATAATTAACAGCTTCTACCACTTCCTCGCAAGGCTCTTCTTCTTCGCAAGGGTAATACGCCAAGTATTTGGTTAGATGAACTCCATCTTTTTTCAAATAATGATATGTCTTCACTTCTCCATTTGATGCTCTGACATTTATATAATATCCCGCTTCTGTAATTTCCTTGGTTTTTTGCACTTTTTTCCGCCAGTTGCGATGTTTATCTCCTGTTACTGTTTGTAAATAATTACACGCCTCATCTCTAAAAATACTATTGTCTATTTTTACATAGATTTCTGCTCGCTTGCGTTTCCATAATCCGCTAGGTTGCCGTTTCCAGGAATGTGAATAACTTTTAATCGCCTGGTATGCAAATTCTATATGCTCTACAAACCACATTTTACAAGCTAACAGATAATCTCCTGAAGAGGAATCCCCTGTTACTGAAAATTCTACCGGAGCTCCACAAACAATATCATTAACACTTACTGTTGTCGTATCCGATAATACTCTTTCTGTACCATCATGATCTGTAAATGTAATTGTAGTAGTGATCGTTTTGGTTCCTAAGGTCGTATATGTATGACTCAAATTAATATTAGAAACACTGGTATGTGTCTCTATGGGAGAACCATCTCCCCAATCAACTTTGATTTCATCCGCAGTATACAATGACTGTGACCAGCAATAAGGAGCGCAATCCTCATCATCGCTGTGAACAAACTTATCTAATGCAACCCGTAATCCTTTTCTATACACTTCGCATACGCCTGAACTTACTGATGCTGAAGATTCGTAATATGTATCTTCTCCTACATATACTGTACTTTTCTGAAATGTAAACTTCTTGGACAATAATTTAGTCCCTTCTTGCTTTAATACCTTTTCCGGAAGCTTATCTCCTCCCCGTTCTTCTTTCCTTAGTGTTTCTAATAGATGTAGTTTTGTTTTAGGGGTTTTGATTGTCATATTTTCAGACAATTTTGTATAGACATACTCCCCTATCCCAATCTCACTGTATTGATTATATAGTGTCTTAGCAATATCATCTCCATGAATATCCTTGGCATAGATTGCTTCCAATTCTTTTTCTGTGAAAGCTCCATCCAACCAATTGTAAGTAGTATTAAACCAGGTTCTATATGAAATATACCCTGGAAACATCGCTTCTATTTTATCTAACCCTTCATCAATATCTCTTTGATCTGCCCATTTTTCCAGGTATTGATAAAAACTGCGATACTGTTCAATATCTTCAAAAAATAAGATATTGTAGGTCGTATCAAATTTGGGCATTCCATCGATACGCGTATTTTCCTCTTGCGTTGTTTCTGAACTTTTCAAACCTTCCCAGGAAAAAGCACTGCAAAACACAGATAGTGTCATCAATAATGTAAAAAGTCGTTTTTTCTTCATACTTGCATTGTTTAGCTGTTATTAAATAGCACAATAAGGCTTATGTGATTCCTTATCATTCTTAAGACCTTATATTTTCGATTCATTACCCTTGTGCTTAAAAAAAAATAATTTTTTAAACTATTTAGTAACACATACAAAAATTCAGATCTTCGACTTTATATACACTAGGTTGTTTTTTGTTACCCCTGCCATGCAAACATCAAAAAAATATCTTCAAATTTCACTCAAATAATACCCCTGGAAAACGTTTTAAATTGTTAAAATACTTTCCTATGCGTAACATAAACTTTGTTAATGCTACTTATAGTAGCACCCTATATGGTGATCTTGAACAAAATACAATGAAGTTCACATCAATTCTTTTCATCTTAGTTACTCTCTCTTTTGAAGTTTTGCATTGTTATGCTCAACAGCATAAAAAAGCGATCGCCTCCATTGCAAATCAAAATGTGAATACGCTTCTTCTGAATAAATGGCTTTATATTAAATCGATTTCTACAGTTAATCGAAAAAGAGGATATGTTGAACATTCCGGAGAAACTGATACAGGTAAGAACAATTCTCCTACCAATTATGCACTTTATAAGTTTGCTGTTACTAAAAACTATTATTTCAATATAACCTTCACATAAAAAACGTATAAAATGAAATTAATCGCATGGCTTCTTATCTTTCTTATTGGAGGGTGTAATTCTTCTACCAAAACAACAAATGTTAATGAATACACTATTGAAGATATTCTGATCAAAACCGAAGATGGAGGAATAATTTCGGGAATACTAGCGCGAAAAAAAGGAGATATGACTCCTAGACCTACCATTTTACAATACACCATCTATGTACGAGATACGGGAAGGGATCTAAAAACACTAAAACAGGCTGTAGATCATGGTTATAATGCTGTTATTGCATATACCAGAGGAAAAAGATTTAGTCCGGGTAAAATATTACCGTATGAACATGATGCAACTGATTCTTATACTGTAATTGACTGGATCAGTAAACAACAATGGTGTGATGGGCGAATTGGGATGTACGGTGGTAGTTATAATGGTTTTACACAATGGGCAGCTACTAAAAAGCTACATCCTGCCTTAAAAACCATCGTACCATATGTAGCAAACAGACCTGGTTTGGGACTGCCTATGGAAAATAATGTTTTTATAAATCCTAACTATGAATGGTCTTTTTATGTAGGTAATAATAAATACCTGGATACAATTGTAGGAAATGATAGACAGCGGTTTAGAAATATGCAAAATCGCTGGTGGGAAACAGGAGTCGCCTATAATAAACTGGATAGTATCGACGGCACACCTAATCCTTTATTTCAAAGATGGATCCAGCACCCTTCTTTTGATGAATATTGGCAAAATATGGCTCCTTACAAAGAAGATTTTTCAAAAATTACAATTCCAGTATTATCAATTGATGGTTATTATAATGATTCACAAAATTCAGGATTATATTACATAAGAGAACACTATAAATACAACCCCAATGCAGAACACTATTTGATCATTGGTCCTTATGGACATTTTGGAGCACAACGAAATGGTGCTAAAGAAATCAATGGCTATAGTGTAGATAAAGATGCCCTCATCGATACAAATAAAATTACCTATCAATGGTTTGATTATATTTTCAAAAAGGGTAAAAAACCAACAATATTAAAAGATAAAATCAACTATCAGGTAATGGGAGCTAATCAATGGCGAAGTGCTTCTTCTATCAATAAAATGAATAACGATCACCTAAAATTATATCTTACTGCTAGTCCTCTCGGGACATTTTATAGTTTAAAGAAAAGTAAACCTGTGACAAATAACTTTCTATATCAAGAGGTTGACTTTGCTGATAGGGAAACATCGAATAACAACTATTATCCTGATCCAATTATAAGTGATGAAATTGATTCTAGTAATGGATTTAATTTCATTAGTGCCCCTCTGGAAAAACCACTATTAGTTAATGGTTCGTTTATTGGGAAACTATACGCTAGTAGTAATAAAAAAGATTTTGATTTTGGCGTAACCCTTTATGAAGTAATGCCCAATGGGACTTATTTTCATTTATCCTATATTGTCGGAAGAGCCAGCTATGCTAATGATATAACCCAAAGAAAGCTATTGACACCGAATAAAATTGAAGAAATCCCTTTCACTAATACTCACCTCGTTAGTAAACAATTACAAAAAGGAAGTCGATTATTAATTCATCTAAACATTAATAAAAATCCATTTTCTGAATTAAATTACGGAACCGGGAAAGAGGTTACTACAGAAACAATTACAGACGCAACCTCTCCTCTAAAAATAAAGTGGTACACTCATAGCTATGTAGAGATTCCTGTATGGATTGAATAATATAAATGTGCTTACGGCTAAGTAATATTCAATACTTTTGTGCATTATGAAACGATCATAATTACCTATAGTAAACTAGTATTTTATTTATTATGAAAGAAGTTGATAAAATAGCATTTATCGAAATAAAAGACGGGCAGATTCTGAGTACGCGTTCTAAAGGAAAAAATACATTCTACATCCCTGGAGGAAAAAGAGAAACGGGAGAAACAGATCAACAAACACTTATCAGAGAAATTTCTGAAGAGTTGAGTGTCACAATTCATCCGGATTCTCTTAATTATATTGGAACATTTAAAGCACAATCAGATGGTGCTGCAAAAGGAGTTATTGTAAAAATGACTTGTTATAGTGCCACCTATTCCGGAGAGCTAAAAGCGGCTAGTGAAATAGACGAAATTCGTTGGCTTTCGTATCAGGATATGAATATTATTTCGGCTGTGGATCAAAAAATTTTTACTTTTCTAAAAGAAAAAGGATTGCTCAACTAAATAATTCGCTATTCATAAAGTTAATCCTAACTCCCTCTACAACAAAGTAATATTTATTATAGAGGTATTAAACGTTAAAAAAATCATAGGCTCACCAAACCTGAAGAAAAAAGGAATTCTGTTATTATTCCTTACAGTTATCTATAGTTCAATTGTATTCTTTTCCTTTATAAAGGAAAGAATACTAAAAAAGGAGTATCTTCAGATACTCCTTTTCTTATACTAAATTACCGAAATGTGGTTCGATTACATTTTTACATCTGTTAATGCCACTTCTTTCCCTTCTTTATCTAATAACTTTACTTCATCAAACCCTTCTTTTTTAAATTGTTCGAATTGAGTAGCTGCATCTCCTATTACTAAATAAACCATTTTACTAACATCCAGATATTTATTTGCTAATTCTTTATGTTTTTCCAGGGTCATTTCATTAATAACAGTCTCTTCTTTTGCTATATAATCAGAAGATAATTCATACTTAGACATATCGTGTAACATTCCTAAAAGTGCTCTTTGTGTTTCAAATCTTCTCGCATTCGATTTGATTAATGCATTTTTAGTAAACGTCAGATCTTCTTCTGATATTCCTTTTGTGTATTTCTGGATTTCATCTTTGAAAATACGGACCGATTCTAATGTAGTGTTAGTCCTTACACTAGAGGAAGCTGTAAATGTACCTGGGATATTGGTTCCACTAAACCTGGATCTCGCACCATAAGTATACCCTTTTTCTTCTCTCAGAATTAAGTTCACGGTTCCCGAAAAAGATCCTCCCAATTTATAATTCATTACAGTTGCAGGAAAGTAATCCGGATCTTTCCTAGACATAGAGAGGTACCCTATATTAATCACCGATTGTTTGGCATTAGGGATATCCACAAAATACAATGAAGCTTTATCTCTTTTATTCTCTATTTTATAGGTAGGGATTCTTACTTCTTTTCCTTCCCATTTTTCTTCAATAGCCCTTAATGTTTTTATTGTTTTCTCTTTATTGATATCTCCTACGATATTAAATCGACTAATCTTAGGAGAGAAGTTCGCTGCGTAGAACTGTTTCAGGTCATCTATTGTTATTCCTGTAACAGAGGCAACGGTACCTGAAGTAGGATGCGCAAACATATGTTTTTCTCCGTATAATAATTTATTGTATACATTGCGGGCAACAGCTTCAGGATTAGCTTCTGATCTTTTTATTTTATTAATTGTCTTTGTTTTTATTCTTCCAAACTCTTCCTCATCCCATCGCGGCTGCAGAAGGATTTCTTCGACTAACTGCATGGTCTTATCAAAATTTCTTGAAAGCGTATTTCCATTAATAACAATAGATTCTCGAGTCGTATACATATCTATTGTAGCTCCTAACAACTCTATTTCTTCTTCTAATTCTTCAGGAGTTTTATTTTGTGTCCCCTCCATAAGAATATCTGTCATTAGGTTTGCTACCCCGACTTTATCAAAACCATCTAGTAAATGTCCTCCATCAATAACAAGATTAAAGCTCACCAAAGGCAATTCTTTTTGCTCAATTCCATACACTTTTAATCCATTTTGTAAAGTAGTATTCCAGGAAGAAGGCACAGTTAGTTTAGGCGTATTTGTTATAACAGGAGCTACTGAGCGATCAAAAGTAGAAGGTGTTTTCTTTACTTCCTCTTTCTTTTCTGCTACCGTTGTTTCTTTATTATCTTTTATTTCTTCCTCTACAACTGCTGCTTTTTCAGAGTTCTCTGCTATCAGGTCTAATTTCCCTTTTGGGACAAAGCTTGTTAATACATATGGTTTATTTTTGATATAAGTATTATATACACGTATAACATCTTCTTTAGTTACGGCTTTGATATTATCTATATCCTGTGTAATAAAAGAAGGGTCTCCTGCAAACACATTGTATCTTGCTAATTGAAATGACTTTCCAAGAACACTGCTTATCCCATTGTAAAATTCAGTTTCTAAGCCTGCTTTTATACGCTCTATATCTGTATCAGTAATTCCTTTTTCTTCAAACAACCTGAACGCTTCTTTAATTCCATCTTCTACATCTGCCAGACTTTTTCCTTCATTTGCTGTAATTCGGATTAAGAATCTTCCAGCAATTTCCATTGATCCATTCCATGCATCGGTTGCTGACGTAAGTTCCTTATCTTTTACCAGAATTTTATAAAGTGGTGCTTTTTTTCCTTCTGATAACAACTCTCCCAAGAAATTTAAAGCATAGGCATCTTTCGTATATTGTTCTACAGTAGGCCATACCATACTTAATTGTGCAGTTGTCGCAAAATTATCTTCGTGATATAATCTTTTTGATGCTGACAAGGTAACATTCTGTACTTTTAACTTTTCTACTTCTTGTCTTCTTTTTATTTCCCCAAAGTACTTTTCTATCATCGTCTTAGCCTCTTCTATCTCAAAATCTCCCGCCAGTACCAAAGTAGCATTATTAGGTCCATAATACTTATCATAGAATTCTTTTACATCTTCTACTGTTGCATTTTGAAGGTCTTCAAGTTCTCCTATCACCTGCCAATTATATGGATGTCCCTCTGGAAAAATATGCTTGTTTATCACCCAATTAGTATGTCCGTATGGGCGATTATCTACACGCTGCCTCTTTTCATTCTGGACAACTTCCTGTTGGTTTTTAAACGCACTTTCTGTAACAGTGTTAATTAAAAATCCCATTCGATCTGATTCAAGCCACATAACTGTTTCCATCGCATTTTTGGGTACGACTTCATAATAAATTGTACCATCCTGCCAGGTTCCTCCATTTAATGTTCCTCCTACATCTTGTATTGTCTTGAAAAACTGATCTTGTGGTACATTTTCGGATTCCTGAAATAACATATGCTCGAATAAATGAGCAAAACCAGTTCGTCCTTTTTTCTCCCTGTTAGATCCCACTCCATATTGTATTGCGACCGATACGATCGGATCTGATTTATCCTGGTGCAATACTACTTGTAATCCGTTTTCTAATTCATATTTTTGATAATCTACAGATAGTTTCCCCACTTCTTCTGTTTTTAATTCTTTATTAATTACACTCTCTTTCTTACAGCTTATAATTCCTGCAAACAAAATAAGGACTACCATATATGATAGTCCAGATACCCTGAGTTTCATATGATTTCTTTTTGTTTTTTGATTGAGAACTAAAGTAATCTTTTAGAAACAAGAAGTAGTCCCAAAGGACTACTAAAAAAATGTTAAAATTTGCTAATTTTTAATTACTTACATAAATGCATTACATGCATAAAACATTGTAAAGCACTAAAAACTAAATGTGTGAAGAAAATTGTAACTATTAAAATTAGGGTCTAATTAATTTTAATATGTATATATCAAATAGATATCGGACTTTCTTTATCTAGTTTAGAAATTTCAGTGTGCTTTTTAAGGCTCTCTATTGCCCAAATAAAATTACTTTGGTTACTCTCTGTAAAACCATGCTTATTTTTATAGGCAAGCATTACTTTATATAATTCTTCTTTACTCATAGTTGTTTATATAATGGTTAAATTTAAGTGAAATGTTTGTGTTAATTACAGCATTAAATAGTTAATTTTTTCACAATTATTAAACAATAATGAAATAGAACCGTTGATAACTTATAATATCTTTTTTTTATAATATGACTCAACTACTCAATGAGGAATACTTTATCTATTTTATGATAACGGTTTTAAAAGTTAGTTATTGGGTCTATAACTTTCTTTATTCATTATAATGCTTAATTATTATATATATTGTAACTAAACAAACAATCAATAAACGCATAATAACTCTAAAAAGTTCTTCTTTATTGTATCTAAGATACCAAAAAATGTGCTCCTTAACACAGTAGTTCTCTATGCACAGAGGCTTCTCTAACTTTATTTCCGAACCAAGCATATACTTCTTTCCGCTATGTGACAGATTAACAAATGGTTATCTTAATTTTCTCATTTCCTTAGCAACATAATATATATTAATTCTAAATTAATACATCTCTCATTTCTCTAGGTCCATCGTTTATTACATTCCTTTTTCATCCCAACCAACCTTCTCGATCCAAACTTCTATATTGGATAGCTTCTGAAATATGTGATGGCTGAATACATACTGAATTTTCTAAATCTGCAATAGTCCGGGATACTTTTAAGATCCTGTCATAAGCTCTGGCAGAAAGCTGCAATCGTTCCATTGCTTTTTTTAATAATAATTTTGATTCCTGATCCAATTCGCAATAAGCTCTTAATTGCTTTACCTCCATTTGAGCATTATAATGTATAGAGGAATCATGTTCAAATCTTTTTTCCTGCAGTGCTCTTGCTGCTATTACCCGTTTTCGGATTTCGACACTGGACTCTCCTTTTCTCTCTTCACTTAATTTATCAAAAGGAACTGGGGTCACTTCGATATGCAAGTCTATTCGGTCTAGCAAAGGTCCTGATATTTTTCCTAGATAACGCTGCATTTCTGCTGGTGAAGAGGTAACTGGGGCATCTGGATCATTAAAATATCCCCCAGGGCTGGGATTCATACTAGCTACTAACATAAAACTACTGGGGTATGTTACTGTAAATTTAGCTCTGGAAATGGTAACTTCTCTATCTTCTAATGGTTGTCTCATTACTTCTAGTACACTTCTTTTAAACTCTGGTAATTCATCTAAAAAAAGAACCCCATTATGGGATAGGGAAATTTCTCCGGGTTGTGGATAAGTTCCTCCTCCTACTAATGCCACATCTGATATGGTGTGATGAGGACTTCTAAAAGGACGCTGAGACATTAACCCTATATTTTCTTTTACTCTTCCGACGACACTGTGAATTTTTGTCGTCTCCAAGGCTTCATGCAGTGTCATTGGGGGTAGAATCCCTGGCAATCGTTTACTCAACATTGTTTTTCCACTTCCAGGAGGTCCTACCAAAATTATATTATGCCCTCCGGCTGCTGCTATTTCCATACATCGTTTTATCCCTTCTTGTCCTTTGACATCTGCAAAGTCATATATTGGACTCTCTAACTCTTTATAGAATTCTTTCCGCGTATCAATTATCGTGGCTGTTAATTCTTTTGTTTCTTCGAAAAAATCAATGACTTCTTTTATATTCTCAACGCCGTATACTTTTATGTCGTTAACGATCGCAGCTTCTTTTGCATTTTGTTTAGGGAGAATAATTCCCTTAAATCCTTCTTCTCTGGCTTTAATTGCAATTGGTAACGCTCCTTTTATTGGTTGTAAGCTGCCATCTAAGGACAGTTCTCCCATGATAATATATTCAGATAATTCTTTTGATTTTATCTGACCACTAGCCGTAAGAATTCCCATAGCGATTGTTAAGTCATAAGCTGACCCTTCTTTCCTTAAATCAGCCGGCGCCATATTTATGGTTATTTTTTTTCCCGGAAGTCTAAATTTGTTGTTGTCCAAGGCTGCTGCAATACGAAAGCTACTTTCTTTTACCGCATTATCAGGTAGTCCCACTAAATGATACCCTATTCCTTTATTTACATTCACTTCTACTGTGATAATTGTAGCTTCAATACCAAATACTGAGCTTCCATAGGTTTTTACAAGCATCTCTATTCTTTAAAATGATTTATGTAGAATAAAAATACTAAAAACCTGACCTAACCACACCAAACACATTGATAATCAGTAAATAAAATATAAAAACTGATACATTCAAAAAAATAAACAAGCGTTATTTTTCATTAATCGCATCATTATTAACACACAAAAAAGAAAACTATTTATATAAAAACAACCTGCATTCAACATAGATTGCAGGTTGTTTAAAAATTAAAATCTTAAAAATAAAAGCAGGGAGTACACTTTATAGTCATAATCACACTATTATAACCTTTAATTTTTATAAAGCTTATGCCCTACTTTTTAGCTCATCGTTACATATAACAAACACTTATACTACTGCTTCTCGATGAGAACGAAACAGTTTTTCATTTAAATATTGTAGAGAAGATATCTTATCTTTTGTATCTACCAGAAGAGAAATATTGTTATTACTTCCCCCATAAGAAATCATTCGCACAGGAATATAGTTTAAGATCTCAAACAGTCTGTATGAATTTTGATCTTTAATCACCGACTCTCCTACAATACAAATAATACTATGGTTTTCTTCAACAGTAATCTCTGCATATTTTTCTATTTCTTTTACAATCTCATCAATATAAGATGTATCATCAATGGTTAAAGAAATAGCTACCTCTGATGTTGTAATCATATCAATTGAGGTATTAAAGTTATCAAACACCTCAAAAATTCTTCTAAGGTACCCACTAGCCATCAACATCCTGTTGGACTTAATTTTTATTGCTGTAATATTATCTTTTGCTGATATCGCTTTTAACCCTGTTTGGTATGTTCTATTAGATATAACCGTTCCTTCTGCTTCTGGATTAAAGGTATTCTTTAATAAAACAGGAATATCTTTGTTAACAACGGGTGACACTGTTTGCGGGTGTAATATTTTTGCTCCAAAATAAGCTAACTCTGCTGCTTCATTATAAGTTAAATGTGATATCGGATGGGTTTCATCTACATATCTAGGATCATTGTTATGCAATCCATCTATGTCTGTCCAAATTTGAACCTCATCTGCATCAATAGCTGCGCCAATAATGGTAGCGGTATAATCACTTCCTCCTCTTTTTAGCGTACTTATTTTCTCAAACTGATCTCTACATACAAATCCCTGTGTAATATATAAGGAAGATGGTCCATGGTCCAGCACTTTTCTCAATCGTTTAGAAACAGCTTCTATATTTGGTTTTTCTACAGATTCCACATACATAAACTCTTTGGCATCTAATAAGACATTAGAAACACCAACTTCATTCAGATACCCGGAAAACACATAGGTCAACAGTGTCTCTCCATAGGTTACAATCTCAGCATTCAGGTTATCAGAATACGGCTTACTTGCCAATTCAAACATTGCTGTTATCATAGCAGAAATACCATCTTTTAATGTATTCCTCAATTCCTGTCTTTCTATTAGTTGGTCTACAACCTCATGGTGTTTGCTTTCTAATGCATGCAGGTTTCTGGTAATTGCTTCATTATCATTAAACCTAGCAGATTCTACCAGCTTTACCAGTTGATCTGTAACACCAGACATCGCTGAACATACTACTATCTTTTGCTCATTATCACTCGTAAGGATATTTCTTATTATCCTCAAATTCTCAACAGACCCTACAGATGTCCCTCCAAACTTTAGAATTCTCATTCTTTTATTTTATATATGTTGGTTAATAGCTTTTGTTTTATTCTATATGCATAATTAATTAATACTTTACTTATAATAAATATTTTAATAAAAAAAGTCTATATTTACACAATCTGTTAAATATGTAACAAAAATGAAGACAATTACAGATTGTGTACATGATATTTTAAGGCATCAGCCTTTTATAGAGGATGCGTTATCCAGAAACATCATTAACTTTAGTTCGCTAGCTGTAGATTTGCAGCCACAGGTAGAGAAAGTGATGCGTAAGCCTGTTAAATCAGGATCAATAGTAATGGCCTTACGCCGATATCACCCAAAGCGTATAACAAATACTACAACGCTCAGAAATCTTGGAGATATTACAGTGCGCTCCGGTATTACAGAATATGCTTTTTTAAATTCTAATACTATTTTATCAAGTCAGTCTAACTTATTGAATGATGTGAAAGAAAAATCGAAAACGTATTTCACTTATTCCAGTAATTTTCAAGAAAGCAACATTCTTGTTTCTTCCTCTTTAAAAAATGTTGTAGAAAAGCATTTTAGAGATGAAACTTGTATCTCAGTTACGGATGAATTATCTTCAATTTCAATAGAATTACCCAATGATAATTCTAAAACTATTGGCTTGTACTTCTATATTTTTAAATTGCTTGCTTATGAAGGAATCCCGGTTTTTGAGATGATTTCTACCTCCAATTATTTTACCTTGTTTTTAGAAAAAGAACATGTAAACAAGGCATTCTTACTCATTAATGAGATAAAAGACAATTAATATTCTTTATAAAAATAATAAAGCAGAGCACTATTTTAAAATAGCGCTCTGCTTTATCAATATTAATGCAAAAGTCCGTTATTTAAACAATTAATAAAACATCACCTTTCTCACTTCTTCGTGAGTATCAAAAATTACTTTTATAAAATATACTCCTGATCTTGGGTATGACCAATTCATCTCCTTTTCTTTATTAAAAGGACCTACTTGCTTTTTAGCTATCAAGGTTCCTTTTATATCAAATAACAACATTTCTTTCATCCTGCTTTCTCCTCCATAGGTCATCATAAAATTTCCATTGCTTGGATTTGGATAAATCATTACTTCCTCACTGACTGTTAATGTTTTTAATTCTTGTACTGCTATTTGTTTTGGTCGTAAACCGGAATCACAAATAGTTCTTACATAATATTCATACACTACTCCTGGTTCTAAGGCTTCCAAAAGAATCTCTTTTGTGTCAGAAATATACGTATTCCCTTCTCCTCGGGTAAACCCTTTTTTCCCGTATTCAATTTCGAAACTACCTTCTTGTAATTGCTCGTCCCTAATGACGATGATTGCTGTTGTAGCTGTTATCGTTTTATGCGCCAATAAAACAGGTTGCTCACATAAACTCACGCAAGAAACTGTAGCTTCCCAACCTGTTCCCGATACAGACTCATTTGATACAAAAACGAATGTAAGCGCTCCTGTATCATGAGTAGATATAATCGTTTCCGGCTTCGTTGCTGAATAACTTCCTATCAATGGAAATGTCGTATCCGGACCATCATAAATATGTAACACATCACAACAATCATCTAACTCAAAAGAGGTAAAGTCGACTTTTACTTTTTCTCCTATATTCATAGGTTGTAGTACGGTTGTTTCTGTTTCGTTATTACCATAATTCCCATCACTCCCTCCTGAATCATAAAACTGCCCTTCTGAACAAAGAGTTTGATGCGTTTTGAAACGGATCGGACCTACTTTAGAACTAGTTCCCCCCTGGGTACAATTTCCTCTTACATAGGCTTCATAATATGTGTTTTTATCTAAGCCATTAAGTATTATTTCGGTAGACTCACTTGTTACCTTTGTTCCTGTTCCTGCTATAAATCCAGAGGCTCCATATTCTATTTCCCAAGAAGAAGTGGTCTGTTGATTTCCTCTCCATGATAATGTCACTTCCTGAATTCCTACAGACATAACCTCCAGATCGGAAGGCGCTTCGCAGCTATTTTGTGAAACACATGAAACTTTTGCTGCCCAACCATCTCGTGTAACACTGCCATCTGATGTAAATACAAACGTTAACGTTCCGCTTTCATGCGTTGATGTTATTTCTCCCGGAGATGTTGTACGATACTCTCCTATCAAAGGATATGCACTACTAGGTCCATCATAAATAACCAGCTTATCACAACATCCCTCCAATAGAAACTGTTCAAATACTACTTTGACTTTATCTTCTGCATGATCCGGTATTAACACATAGGTTTTATTCTCATTATTCGAATATTCTCCTGATGCTCCCCCTGAATCATAAAAATATTGTTCTCCACATAATTTTACTCCGGTTCTGAAAGAAAAGAAAGATGCTTCAGTACGCCCAACCGAGCAATTCGCAAAAACATACAGATCATACTCAGAATCTCCAATCAAATTATCTAATTGGATTGTTGGAACAACACTAGATAGTACAGTTCCCGTTCCTCTGACAAATCCCGCAGCTCCATACTCTATTTCATAGGAAGTAACCTCATTAGTCACATCCCATTCCAGTTCGACAGAAGTTGTTTTCATTTCTAACACTCTGATGTTCTCTGGTTTTGTACAATTAGGCTTTGGCTCGCAAAAAACAACCGCATCCCACCCTGCTCCAGTAACACTACTATCCGAATCAAAAACAAATGTTAATGCGCCTGACTCATGAGAAGATGCAATTTCTCCAGGAGAATTCCCTGAGTATTGTCCTAACAAAGGTGCATCTGTATTAGGTCCATCATATATTCTCAAATGATCACAGCATTCTTCGAGGTCAAAAGAAAGAAAAGAAACACGTACTCTCTCATCTACAGAAGATGGCACCATGACCGTCGTCGTTAGTTCATGATTCTTATAATCTCCATCTACTCCTCCTGAATCATAAAAATGATCTCCTCCACAAAAGTCCCCAGCAGTAACGACTCCTCGTAACCCTGTAGCAATTCCTCCTCCTGTACAAATAGGTTTTATATAAAAATCGTATAAGGTATTAGATTGCAATCCTTCTACGGTATATGGATTAGTCGTCACTGTTATTTTGGTTCCTGTTCCTTGTGTAAATCCGAATTCTCCAAACTCAATTTCCCATTCAGATGCATATATATCATCCCAGCTAAGATCTACACTGTTAATTCCAACTCCGGTAGATCTGAAATTTGTCACATCATTACATTTGGTAATAAAAGTAAACACTGCTGAAACCTCAGCACTTCCACAAGGATTGGTACTACGAACTCTCCAATAATATGTCGTATTATTCATAAGAGGCTGAGGAGAGAAACTTGTACTTTCTGTTCTAAAACTTTCTATAAGTGTATTAAAATTACTATCCGATGCTACTTCTATTTCATAAAAATCTACATTACTATTTTCTTCCCACTCTAAGACCGGCTGTAACAGCACTTCTTTTTCTCCATTTGCAGGACTTATTAAGCCAGATGGAAGAATCCTATTTTCATAGACTTTCAGCTCTTGAATCAATGTTTTTTCTATCCCAGACAGAGAAGTTCCCTTAATTGTCAATGGGTATGTTCCTTCTCCTAGATTCTCAGTTCCTGATACCGTCACTTTTACAGGTACCTTATTGTTTTGTATCCCTTCTATGGTTACAGGATCAAATACAATTGATAAGCCAGCAGGCGGAGTAACGGCTGAGAAAGTTACTTTTTCCTGAAAGCCAACAAATGTTTGGTAATCTATTGTAAAATCAACAGGAACCCCTTCACAGGTAACTGTATTATCTGTCTTTTTTGATATTTCAAAATCTGTTGTTTGAATCTTAAAGTCTGCTGTATTGATCGAATAAAATATATTATTGGATGCCCGTACCATTACTCTTGCCGCATCTGCGCCTGCTATATCTGGCACAGTAAGGGTTTCTACTCCATCATTCAGTGTATTATCTACCAGCAAGTGAGGATAAGTGCGTCCTCCGTCTACCGACAATAAAATATCTACATTTGCTTCACTTACAGGAGAGACATTCGTATTTGCTACATCCCAGGTAATGACTACTTCTTCTCCTACATTCCATCGTTCAAATGTTTGCTGAGAAGTAACCATAAAAGGACCTGAAGCTTCATCTACTGTGATGATTTTTTCATCTGTTGCTGTTTGTCCTCCTGCTATAGCGTTATCTCGTACCGTTAGTTCGAATACCATTGTTCTTGAAACCGCCGGCAAAACTTCCCAGGTAGGGGTTAGATTTCCTTGAATTACATCTTCTAATTGCGGCATATAACGTACCGGAGTATCGGTAGGTTGTCTGGATCTAAATAAAGGTCCTACATCCCAGGTAGGTTGTGGTGAAGCCGATGAAAGAGGATTCTCCGGGTTATTCTGCTCCCAACAATATGTCAGTTGATCTGTTCCATCCCCATCTACTGCTGACCCTTCCAATATAAAGGGGGTAGATTTTGGTATTGTATAATCATTCCCCGCATTAGCTACAGGGGCAGTATTCCCTGTTGGAATTACTTCTGCGCAATTACTGTTATTAATTGTCCAAATAGCAACATCTCTAATATCAACATAATTAAAATAATCATCTGGTTCTTGCTGCACATTTGTTGGGCAAATTCCTGCATACCCCATAATACTACTCCCACTTCCAGGTTCTACCTCACTGTTATTACCGCTTCGGCAATTAGAACTACTCTGCACATGATATCCTCCAAATTGATGTCCGAATTCATGTGCCACAATCATATTAAAATGATCTGAATCCGGAGCATTATGTACTGTATAAGCTCCTGCTTTCTTACCATCTGTACAAACACAAGCAATACA
The DNA here is from genome assembly GCF_013365535.1 of Aquimarina sp. TRL1. NCBI lineage: Bacteria > Pseudomonadati > Bacteroidota > Flavobacteriia > Flavobacteriales > Flavobacteriaceae > Aquimarina > Aquimarina sp. TRL1. The sequence goes on from NZ_CP053590.1 coordinate 5,203,270, forward strand.
CCCTGCATTTCCATATACACTTCCTTCTACATGAAATAAGTGCCCTACATCATAATTAGCAGATCCAATATTCGGGTGATCATCTATCGTACTTTGCAGCTCGTGTTTAAAACCAAATCTACCAGAATAAGGATCAGTTCGGGGATCCAAAAATATCAACTCATCGTTTTCAGGGATCATTTGCATTGTCACTCCAAAATCCCTTTCATAAATTCCATTTACTCTATTCATAGTTGCAATCATCGCAACTAATACCTTCGCTTTTCTTTCTTGATCATTTATTTCTGTTCCATCTAAAAAAAACTGGGCATACTCTCCACTTACTGACAATGCCAACCGATACCTTCTTAAATTCCCATCATCAGCATTTCTATTCGTACTATACCCATGCTGAGGCATTACTTTTTCAAAAGCTTCCGTACTACAATCAAAATCAGCATCTATTATTTCATTTTTAGTAGAATAGAAGACATGTGTACGTTTATTATGAGGTTTAAAACCAATCGTTGTCTTTCCAGATCTGGAGATCACTCCTTTGATTCCTGTATAAGGAGAATAGACAAAACGCACTGTTTCATTCGATCCGTCTAACGACCTTCCTATGTAGCTTTCTATAGACGGAAATTTTTTAGCCAGTGCCGGATGTAATACGGCTATTTTTTGGATACTGTATTGCTTAGGTGCTCCATACTCATTTGGAAAAACAATAACCTTACTACTTTTTGTTTTTGAAAATCGATACGGCGTTTGTTCTAACTGTTTTGATAATACACTTCCTTCAATCTCTATGGCTGCGTATTCTGAAGTCGTTATACTTGTTCTCTTAATTCCTGCCTCTGATGTTTTCCACCATACATTCTGCGCTTGTAATGTGATGAAGGAACTAAAAAAAATGAAACAACAAATGAGGTAACTCGAAGTAATTTTATTCATAAAATAATTAACATTTTATCACAATAAAGTTACTCTCCAATTATTGACACAATAAAGGAAAAACTTATATCATGATAGATATACTGCTATATACAACTATAATAAAGTGGGGATACATTGAAAAAATACCCATTGGTATTTTGAGCAAATGTAGTACTGTATTTGTTAAGTTTTAGTTAATAGAAATAACTTTAACTTTAAAAAAACACCTTCAGTTTTTCATCAAAAAACAAACTTCTTACCTTTTAACTAAAAAACATGAACAAACCTACAAATACCTCCTTGTTACATGAGATTTATTTACCAAAACCGTTAAAATTCAAATAAAAAAAGAGATGAAAAATCATCTCTTTTTTTATTATGTATTGTTAGAATACTGTATTCTACCAAATATTTACGCGCTTTTCAGGAGCTAAATACATTTTATCTCCTTCTTTGATCCCAAAAGCTTTATAAAATGCCGGCACATTAAGTAGTGGTTGTATTGCTCTCACCTCTCCTGGAGAGTGCGGATCTGTTTTTATCTGAGTTCTCAATGCATCTTCTCTTATTTTAGTTCTCCATACAGTTGCCCATGACATAAAGAATCGTTGTTCAGGTGTAAACCCATCGATTTTTTCTGGTCTCCCATTTTCTTTAATATGCATTTGCAGACCATCATATGCTCCTAGAACCCCTCCTAGATCTCCTATATTTTCTCCTAAAGTAAACTTTCCATTAATATACACACTATCCAGTACTTCAATAGCACTATACTGCTCTGCTAACGCATTACCTCTCTCTGTAAATTTTTTCAGATCTTCTGCGGACCACCAGTTTGCCAAATTACCATTTGCATCAAATCGAGCTCCCGAATCATCAAAAGCATGTGATATTTCATGTCCTATTACAGCTCCTATTCCTCCATAGTTAACAGCTTCATCTGCAGTATAATTATAGAAAGGTGGTTGTAGAATCGCTGCTGGGAATACAATCTCATTAAACAACGGATTAAAATACGCATTAACTGTTTGCGGAGACATTCCCCATTTAGTTCTATCTACCGGCTCTCCTATTTCTTTCATATTTTTTAAGAAAGATCGTTTAGAAACAGCCATCATATTTTCAAAAGCAGAGTTCCCTTTTTTCACTTCCAGATTTGAGTAGTCTTCCCACTTATCTGGATATCCGATTTTTACGGTAAACTTATCCAGTTTCTCAATTGCTTTCGCTTTTGTACTATCACTCATCCACTCTAGCACTTCGATTCTCTTTTGATATGCTTTGATAACATTAGCAATCATTTTTTCTGCTTTTGCTTTGGCTTCTGGAGGGAATTTTGAATCTACATATAATTGTCCTATTGCTTCTCCTACTGTACCATTAACAATTGCCAAGGCTCTTTCTTCCAATGGTCGTTGCTTAATCGCCCCGTTTAATGTTTTGCTATAAAAATCCCAATTTGCTTTATTGATTTCTGTAGACAGTGAATTTGTTGAATTATTAAGTGTTGACCATCTCATCACCGTTTTAAGATCTTCAACTGGTGTAGATTTCAATACATTTTCTAAAGCATCCATATACTTAGGCTGCATTACAATAACGGTATCTAATGTCTTTTTGATACCAAGGTCTTTGATTAGATCGTTCCAATTAACAGAAGGAGTCATTTTAGTCAATTCTGCGATGGATCTTGGGTTATTAAAATTACGAGTATCTCTACTTTGTACTTTATCCAATCTCGGAGCTGCTAATTTCGTTTCAATATCAAGAATTACCGCTGCTTTTTTCTTTGCTTCTTCTTCGGTATCTCCTATAAATTGCAACATTCTTGTGATGTGATCTACATATTGCCCTCTGATTTCTTTAGACTTTTCATCTTGATCCAGATAATAATCTCTTTCTGGTAAGCCTAAGCCCCCTGTAGATATATATGGAGCATTTACATTACTATCACTAAGGTTAGGAAAAGATACCAGTCCCAGAAATGGAGCTGAAACTGCTGTTTCTGTAGCTAATACTTTCTGAAGATCAGCGATTGTTTTTATTCCTGCTATTTTATCTAGCGCCGGTTTTAATGGAGTTACTCCTGCTTTATCTCTAGCTTCCGTATCCATTAGTGATTCAAAAATCAATAATGCCTTGTACTGATCTGTTCCTTCTTTATATTTTCCGCTGGATTTTGCTTCTTTTAAGATCGTTAATACATCATCATCTGTTTTCTTACGTAATACTCCAAAACCTCCCCACCTGGTTCTATCTTCCGGAATTTCAGTGTTCTTCATCCAATTCCCATTCACATAGTTATAGAAATCAGTTTTTGGGTCTACACTAGTATCCATGTTTTCCAGTACAATCCCCGGGATTTTCTCTGTTTGAGCTACTGTAGCTGTTTCTTCCTTTACTTGCTCACTTTTTGTTTCGTTTTTACACCCAACAAATGCCAGTAAAAAAGCAGCTAAATAATAAGTACTTTTCATTTTTATACTTTTTGGTTATTTATCTTTAGGTTTGCCTATTATTATCTAAGACGTAAGATTCATCAATTCGTTACCATCTATATCCCGTATTTTTTGCTTTTTTCCCTAATCTCTTTGCTAAAAAGCATTTCGATAATCCTCAAACTACTGCTATCATTTATCTAATGTATTGTCTTTCCAGGACGTTTAACGTAGTAAGCGGGTATCAAATGAAAAAGGAGCCACATCTATTAGTTTTACCTGTTTAAAATCCGGATGTTCCGGATTAATCAGTAAATTTTGTTCTTTAGGAATAATAATACTAGGAATTTTTAGTCCCAAATGTGTATTATCTGTAATCCAGCTCATCGTAAAGTTTTGAACCTCCAAAGGAGGAGGTATTTCATTCCAGTTATCAGGTAAGTCTTCTATTTTAATTTCGGTAATAAGTTCATCAGGAAGTTCTATAGTAGCTATTTCCATATCGTTGGGAAAATATGCCGCCGGCAAATGTGCTAGTACTTCTAAAGCCGATAAAGCCGCATTGGTACTCGTGTACAGTACTGCAACACCTTTAGGGTTCCACCTTCCTCCTACAGTTTTTGCTCCTATCCCTGTAAGATCTCGTATATATTTATTCTTAGCTATTCTATAAACCTGCATTGCTATGCAAAAATTCCGTGCTCGATTCGTATTAGTTCTTCATTTAATAACTGAAAACCAAAAGTAGTATCCAATAACTCTTTAGGTTTTTTCATTGCCAATGCAACATTGGGATGCTCCATCCAGCTTTTGAACTTATTCAGATCTCCAAAGATCTGTTCTCCCTTTGCGTATAATTTAGCTAACTGTAATACCTTGGCACTTGCCTCTGTACTTAGTTTTTTATTAAGATCATATCGCTGAATGGTTCTCTCTGATAAATAAAGTATCTGCGCCAATTCTTTAATATCAAAATCAATTGTTTTAGCCAGATGTAATAATGCTTTCTTATCTATTCCATTCCTGGATAACTCAATAAAGTCATACATGTTCCTAAGTGGTATATCTATATTCAGATACCTCAACATTCCTTTATTTTCTAAGCTAAACATGTCCAACGGCGATACTGCTCCCATAACCTTATACTTTTATTGAGACAAAAATACAAAATAAAACGACAATTGTCGTAAAATATTTTATAAAATTGTATCCAGTTTTGGTTTGACTCGTTCTAAGGCGGCTTCCATTGATCGTATTGCAATGGTTGATAAATATCTTCCTACTGGTAATACGGGAGTAATCATTCGTTCATCTGATTCATTATGTCTCCCATAACTTCTCTTTTTTATATACGGAATAATCGCTTGAGGAGTCAAGGTCACCGCATAAGAATTTCCCAATTTATTCATCACTTCTTTTGTATGGCCTATTCTCACATTTTGCAACGTAGTTAAGGGAGCCGATAACTGGGTAGCTTTCTTCATGGCTTTTCTTTTCTCATTATGAGCAATAACCAGATGTTTTATCTCAATTTTGTCTACCAAAGAAGGAAAAGATTTTTGCAACACTGTGATAAATACTTCTTCTACTCCTTTGGAAACTCTTCCTCCAATATTATCATAATATCCTGCATCTGCATATTGATCTGTATACACTTCATTCCCTTCTTCATCCAGCCGCTTTATTTCTCCTACAGGTGTCACATAAGGGAAACTTGCATTAATCCGCATGGCAGTTGATAATGCAATGGATTTATCCGGATAGCTATATTGTAAATTTCCCAGAAAATCATTCATTCCGCTTAGAGGGCGCAGGTGGTCGTATGTCACAGGGCTAATCACATTGTAATTTCCAGACTGAGTATGCGTAGTATTAATTAGTAATAATGGAGGGGCAGGTATAGTGCTGCTAATGTCTTTATAGAAAGATAAAAACTCTTGTCCCAAAAGACTATTCTCAATACCTTCTTCCGAAAAATAATTTCTATGAGATATTTTCCACTGCTCTTCCAAGAGTTGCCCTCTGTTTTGAAATTTAAAAAGGGAAGTAATCATTTTAAACAAGTCTCTACCTAAAAAAGAGAGAATAGATGCTGATAAATAATTCTTTTTATACACCTGACTTGCTTTATACTTTAGTCCGTACATATTTTCTTGCGCTTTGAAGGTGGCAAGCTTTTCTTCATCACTGGCTTCTTTGGATGTCGCAAAAAACATCGCATTACCTACACTTCCTCCGGAGGCTCCCGTAAGAGACAGCAAATGTTCCTCAAAATACTTTCCTTTAGTCTTTTCATATAAATAACTATGTACCAGAAAAGACCACAAACCTGCTCTGGAACCTCCCCCTTCTGCCGAAGCTATAATCACCGGAAATTTTTCTTTATGCGCCTGTATTAAGTGCTCTCTACTCTGTATCCATTGATAAAAATAAGCTTCCATTGGTTTTCGTTTCACCTCTGTATCTTTTAACTCTAACTGATAATGTGTCGAGGAACTGGTAAAAAAAGTAGTGGAGAGAAAGCATAAAAAGCAACTCATCGACAACAAGGGAAGTTTTATTTTTTTTCCAATAAGAATCAAAATGAATGAAATCATAAAAAGGCTTAAAAGTGATAAGATTAAAACGGTCAATGGATTAATCATACTTGCCCAGTCAGGTATAAAATTAAGTACTATAAACCCTAACAGGATGAGAAAACCTGCAGCCAAAATAGCTCCATAAAACTTCTTATTGGGAAATTTTTTCAAAAAACGATAACTATTAAATGACAATAGAAAGAAAAATAAAACCAAAGCCGAATTCGAAAGAAACAACTTTCCCAAATCTTTTTCGGCTTGCGTATTCAAACTCCCTAAGGAGATCATTAAAACAATCAACCCTATCAACACTGCCAAAACAACAATATCTGTTCTTGGTAATTTCAAAAACATTTTCTGAAACCACCTATACAATCTTGGCTCACACAGGCATAATAAAAATAATATACTGATCATCAATGATACCTCAGGGCTTAAAAAAGAAGTATACATATTTTCAAGCCCGAATAATTTCATCGCATGTAGAATACTCAATGCTGATATAATTAATAATAAAGTCCCTAATATTCTGGGAACCACTTTTCGCATATGAACTCTTGCGATATATGAGTAACTGGCAAAACCACTACGATTTTGAAATCGATAATGTTGATTCGGAATAAACCCTATTAAATTAGCTAGCGATATATCTTTATAATTATGATAGTAAAAATACTTAGGGATATTCCATATTAAAAAAGCAGCTGCTGTAAGCAATACAAAATATAAAGGAATCTCCAGAAAAAAGGCATCTGCCTGATTTAATATTAATAATAAATCAATTGTCTGAGGGAAATGCCATAGTGTCAAATACACAGCAAGAATAAGCACCAGGCTGATTAAGTTATTCATCAACTCTCCTAACAAGATTTTAAACCAAATGCTAAATTGTTGAAAAAACAACAATAACTTTGTTCGTTTCATTCCTCTAGTTTATCGATATTTATAGTATAAAGCTAAAAAAATAAAAGCGCATAAAATACTTTTATATTTTAGCTCTCTAAAAAACAGTTATTTAACGACCAATTATCTAGAATGAATAAAAATTCATTTTTTTGTTAAAGAAATATTAAAAAAACAGAATCTTTCATACAGCTAGTAAACACTGGTCTTTCGAAAGAATGAATTCTTAAAAATTCAATTTATTTAAAAAAATCTTAGCAATAAATTACGGTTTTAACGTATTTTTTTTGTATCTTGTCGATGATTAATAACTTTACGACGATAAAAAACATCGTTATGTAAGTTTTAACTTACTAAAAAAAGAATCTAAATCTAACAAAAATTGAAACCTATGAAAGCAACCTTACCCCTACTATTATTATTTTTTACCAGCATAGCATTTGCGAATGTAAAAATAGATATCTCAAGTAAATTAATGTCCGTTACAGAAGATACTGTTATTGACGGATTAGATGAAAATACCGATGAAGGAGTAATCTTCATTACGGAAAGCTTACACATAGAAAATGGCGTACGAATTAAAGTTAGAAATGCTTGTCTTATCATCCTAGGAGACTTAACAGGAAATGGGATTATCGACACGGATGAGTCAGCAACAATTACACTAGAAGGAGACGAGCAAGGAAGAATAACTTTTATCAATAGATTCCTAGCTGATTCTACTTGTCAGCAAACAACAGATAATAAAACATTTAAAGATATAAAAGAGGTTCCTCAAGGATTGACCTACAGTCTATATACTTTATCCGGAAGGCTATTGGATAAAGGAGAAATTGATGACTATATCCACAACTATATGGATCCTAAAACATACTTAATTAAAATCGAAGGATATAAATTAAGAAAAATAGTTTTCAAAGGTTAATAAACACAAAAAAGTAAGGTTATTTGTGTACAATCCACGGCATAAAGTCGTGGATTTTTTATAATTAAAAAACTCACCGACAAACTCTTATAAAAAAAATATTATATTGTAATAACAAATCCCTTTAGAATTCGCCCCCAACTTCTTCTAATCAGGGATATATATCATTTTAACAGACTTAACCAGGAAGATGCTTATGAGTCAAAATGTATATTATAAATCTGCGACGATCAAATACACCTTATATGGAATATTATTCGGTTGTGGATTTCCTATATTAGCTACCATTATAGAAATCAATAAACTTGGGTTAGATTTTTCGTGGTCATCTATATTTTTTGTTCAGAAAAATAACTCTTTGCTATACATTATTGATACAGCTCCTTTTTTCCTGGGAATATTTGCTATGTTTGGAGGGAGAAACCTCGATAAACTCCAACAAAAGAACAGGCAAGTCCTTAAAACCTCTAAATTCAAACAGGACTTCCTTGCGAATATGAGTCACGAAATCCGTACTCCTATGGTAGGAGTTATTGGGATGATAGACTTATTGCTAAAGAATACTGAATTAAGTAATATTCAAAAAGAATATGTCACGACCATTCATCAATCTTCACTTAACTTATTAAACATTCTCAATCAAATTTTAGACCTTTCTAAAATAGAAGCAGGTAAATTCGTTTTATCACCAGAATCTGTCAATTACAGAGTACTGATTAATCAAAATGTAAACTTGTTTCTTGCTCCTGCCAAAGCAAAAGGAATTGACATTCATGCCGAATATGATGAAGCACTTTCCGACTATATATTGGTCGATAGTAACAGACTAACTCAAATCATTTCTAACTTAATTGGGAACGCCATAAAGTTCACCTCAGAGGGCGCAATCCAAATTAAATCGTCCCTACTCTCTAAAAAGGAAGATCAGTTACAGGTAAAAATAGAGATCATCGATTCGGGAATCGGTATTAGTAAAGTTGACCAAAAAAGGTTATTTAGTCGTTTTAGCCAATTTGATGATCAGACAATATATAGTGGTGAAGGAACCGGTTTAGGATTATCCATCTGCAAAAAACTGGTAAGCCTTATGGGAGGTAAAATAGGTGTAAAAAGTGAATTGGACAGAGGCAGTACTTTTTGGTTTACTTTTAATGCTCATACAGCACCTCATCAACCTACTGCCCCAATATCTTCTAAAACAACCTCACAAAAAAACATAACTAAGTTTGACTTACATGTTTTATTGGTAGAAGATTCAGAAACCAACATACTCGTTACCAAACAAATACTAAAATACCTGGGATGTACCGTAGAGGTTGCCAAAACAGGAAGGGAGGCTGTAGAAACCTTTAAGGAAGAGGTTTATGATTTGATCTTAATGGATATCAATCTCCCACAACTTGATGGAATACAAGCATCTAAACTTATCCGAAAGAATCACAAAAATGTCCCACCTATCTTTGCTCTAACTTCTAATGCACTCCCTGGAGATGCAGAACGCTTCATCGCAAAAGGATTGGATGACTATATTACAAAACCATTTACCACTGAGATTCTAAATATAAAATTAAAAAACTGGTTTTCTGATTATCATCAATTCTACTAATAAACTATATCATAACCTATTAAGATATAATCAGCTATAAAATATCTGTGATCGCATAAAAAAACCGATTGACTACTTGTTTTTACAAAAAAGGTAATATTCAGGTAGTATTTTTATGACAAAAAACTAGATAAACCACTAAAAATCATTATATTGTAGTAATCCTTTTTATCCAAAACAAAAGGATGCTGTTTTTATAGTACTAATACAATAGAGAATACTTCCCTTCATAGTCATAAGTACTCAGGGAGTACATTTCTATTTTAAAAAAAACATGCAGATGAAAAACTACAATAATCCTTCCGTTTCCTTCACCTCCTATCCTCTTTTATATTTTTTAATAACATGTCTATTTTTCCCATATTCAAAAAGCTCTGCTTTTCAGGAAACAGTTAATTACGATTCTTATAAGGGCTATATTATTGATCACTCTTCTAAAAAACCCATCTCTTCTGTTACTATTTCATTATTAGACACGAATATTTCGACTATAAGTAATCAAGAAGGGGAGTTTTTATTAAAAGTCCCTAAAAAAATAGCTGAAAATACAGTTTTGATATCGCATCTGGGATTCAAGGATAAAAACATTCTTCTTTCATCTCTAAACCAAAAAAAGAATACCATCTATCTGATTCCTTCTATAACTGAACTGTCTCAGGTTAATCTTACTCCCTCCACCCCTGAAGAAATTATCAGAGCTGTTATCAAAAAGAAAGGAGTAAACTACTTTGGGGATCATACAATAATGACAGCCTTTTACAGAGAATCTATAAAAAAAAGGAGAACGTATGTTTCACTTTCAGAAGCAGTTGTAGAGATTTATAAAAATCCATACACTTCTACCAAACCAGATATGATCAAGCTTCATCGAGCAAGGAAAAGTGCTGATTATAAAAAATTAGATACATTGGCGATCAAGTTACAGGGAGGTCCCTCCACCAGTCTTTATATCGACCTTATAAAAAACACTGATTTCTTACTAACCAGTGATATAACCAATTACTACCGATTCAGTTTTGATGAAACCACCAAAATTAACGATCGGGATATCTACGTCCTAAATTTTGAACAACACCCCTATATCAAAGACTTGTTATACCGAGGGAAATTATATGTAGATGCTAAAACAATGGCGTTAACAAAGGCTACTTTGAGCCTAAATCTTTCTGATAAAGAAAAAGCCAGTAAAATGTTTGTAAAAAAGAAACCAGGAAGTGCCAAAGTATATCCGACAGAAGTATCTTATGATATCTATTATCGAGAGAAAGCAGGAAAATGGTATTACGGATATGGAAAAATAGATCTTGCATTTAAAATTAACTGGAAGAAGAGACTCTTTAATTCACATTATAAATTAAATGTGGAATTAGCCATTACAGACTGGAAGAAAAACCAGGAAGATCTTTTCTTAAAAGCGAGCGAACGATTAAAATCTTCAGTTGTAATCAGTGATGAAGCCTCTGGCTTTTCTGATCCGCAGTTCTGGGGAGATTATAATGTTATAGAGCCTGAAAGACCTATAGAATCAGTAATTAAAAAAATAAAAAAACAATTGAGAAAACTCAATTAACGAAACTCTAAATAAATCTTTTTTTACGAGTAATTAACCATCCGAATAAGAGTACAATAATTTGTACTCTTATTTTTTTTACTTTTACAAAAGGGAACCTGTAATATCACTGGTCATTCAACCGTCTTTAAAAAGAAACGTTTTCTTTATTCATTATGAAGCTACGCCACCTTATCCTGTTTTTTGCAGGGCTCAATACATCTTTATTTGCTCAAAAAAAGATTACCCCAGAAAAAGCAATTACTGATTTGACCATTTTCGAAAATATTCTCAGGCAGGGGCATCCTGGTTTATACGACTATATCTCAGAGACAGAAATTGCTGCGTTATTTTCTGAAACAAAACGTACGATACAAGATACGATTACCGATTTAGAGTTATATAAAAAGATGCTCTCTATAACTGACAAGGTCAATGATGGTCATTTATTACTATTCCCACCCAAACATTTTAGTAATCATCAGCTACATTTTCCATTACTTATCAAAATCATCGATAGGCAATTATATACAGATACAGGAGAATTTGATATTCCTGTAGGCAGCAGAATACATCGTATACATGATAATAGTGATATAGAAATTATTACCCGACTAAAAAAATACATCCCTAATGATGGAATTAATACTACCAAAATAATGAAGGGAATAGAACAAAACTTTGGACAACTTCTGTCGTATGAGTTTGGGTTTAAGAAAGAATTTGTAATTGAGTACTCCCTCCCTTCTGAAAAAGAAAAAAAAACCGCCATTATATCAGCTGATAAACTTGCCACTATAAAGCACAGAGCGTTTAAAAGAAATTCGAATTTCGCAGCTTTTCATCAAGAGGAAAAAGCCGCCTACTCACTAAAATATATTCAAAATAAACTCCCTGTAATTCGTTATAAAAAAGAATATCACGCTGCTATTCTAACGATTAACTCTTTTCAGATCGATCCTAATAAATTCGAACTAGACATCTCGAATATTTTCAAAGAAATTAAAAAAAATAAGGTACAACATCTTATCATTGACATACGAAGAAATGATGGCGGAATGCGTAAAAACGCTATTACATTGTATTCTTATCTCACACAAACATATTTTAAACAACGGATTAATGATTACATTACTTCTCTGAGTATTCCAGAAAAAAAATACGTGCAAAAAGTATTTTTGCCAGAAAAAGAATTTCTAACTGATAAATTCATAAATCACCCCGTATATAGTGGATGGAAATTAAATTTTGACAATATGGAAACCATGATGGTTCCGCAGCAACATCCATTCTCGGGAAAAGTGTATGTACTTACTAGCGGAAACACGTTTGCTACTGCTGCTTCGTTTGCTTTACTCGCTAAAAATGACAAAAAAATTATAACTATAGGAGAAGAAACAGGAGGCGCTTATTATCATCATAATGGAGAATATCCGGTATCTTACCAATTTCCTAACTCCTCGATTCGCATGGTGTTGTATATGATAAAAACAAATCATTATGTACGTGATACCACCATCCCGAAAGGAAGTGGAATTCCGCCAGACAGATATATCAAAACAACCCTTAGACATATCCTGGATGAAACTGATCCCGAACTGGACTACATCTATCGATTGATTTCCCCCAAAGCTCCTTAAACACTTAGGAAGAAGTAGATGAAGTATTACAAACGGGAAAACAATCGCTTTTATATATTGGTCCTTTAATTAGTTTATTACACTATGATATTAGAACTAGTGTTTCTTTTATCTGGGAATATGTTCCTTAGTCAAGAACTCCTATTTTTAATATTTTGCGTAAAAATGTACATTTGTTTTTTTAAGTAATTATATACGGTTTAATGTCAATATCTCTTCTAGAAACAGCCTATCAACTATTTGATGAGGCAAATGCAAAAGACCCTAATCAAGAAATTGTTGAAGGGAAAGAAATTCCTAAAGAATTAATTTATGGTCAGCGAATGACACAAACACTTTCTTCCTTCCAGCCGGATGCCTCAGAAGTGGTAAAGCTAGCCTGCCGGTGTCAGCATATATGCAGATGGGAAATCCCCAGAGACAGTTATCCAATGGATCGGGTGGGATACCTGAGATGGAGAGAAGAATTAAAAAAGTTCCATGCTACCAAAGCTGCTGGTATTTTAGAAAAAGTAGGATATACTCAGGATGTTATAGACCGGGTTTCTTTTTTATTACAAAAAAAGAAATTAAAAAAAGATCCGGAAAGCCAGCTATTGGAAGATGTCATTTGCTTAGTATTTTTAGCGTTCTATTACGAACCTTTTATTGCTAAACACGAGGAGAAAAAAGTTGTTTCTATCTTACAAAAAACATGGAATAAAATGTCTGAAAAAGGACATGAAGCTGCTCTTAAACTCAGTTTCTCTGAGAAAGGACTACACCTAATAAAAATAGCTTTAAGTTAATTACTTAAAGCTATTTCTTTATATGTTATTCCCTCTGAAGGTCTTATCAGAAATCAATTAATTCAATACTTGATTTTTATAGTACGCAATAATACCATCAATAGGTCGTCGTACAATATTTCCCAATGTTATTCCATGAGGAGTCAATACTGATTTAATAATATCTTCACTAAAGTGCGCAATAGAACCTATAAAGTGTACAGGTACTTCTTTTACTTTATCAAAACACAAGACATGAGATTGTACAAAATCTTCAATACCTTCTTTTACGATTGTATAAAAATAATCATTGCGCTCACTGGTAAAGATAAACTCTGCAAATGAGGCCAAATACGCATTTGGATTTGCTTCTTTATACAGGTTGTTCTTAACCGTATTAGTCGATAGATCAAAACGGTTCTCAAAAGCAGTTGCGACCGCTTTAGGCATTCGGTTGTAATAATAATCGCGAATTAAACGCTTCCCGAAATAATTCCCACTTGCTTCATCCATTATGATATACCCAAGGGATTCCATAGGCAGATGGATATCTTTTCCATCGTAATAGCAACTATTAGAACCTGTCCCCAGAATACATACAATTCCAGGATCTGTCGTAGCGGCATATACTGCTGCCACAATATCCTCTTTGATATCTACCGTTGCAACTGTAAAAAAATCCCGAAATACTTCATTAAGCAACGCTATTGCAGTTTCTGTTCCACATCCAGCTCCATAAAAATGAACATTTTTTACGGTATCCTTATGAGCCATTAGTTCTTTATTATTCCTAATTCTTGCCTCCAATACCGTCTTATCAAAAACAGCGGGATTTAACCCTTCCGTTCGAGTCTTAAATACAATTTCTCCCTCATCATCCAGAAGAATCCAATCACACTTTGTAGAACCACCATCAGCCAATAAGATCATTTACAATATTTTTTAATGTTATAAAAAAATAAACTCCGAAGCTACACACCTCGGAGTAATATAACAAATTATTAATTACATATTTCCAACATGTACAGATAAATCAACCAATTTTGATGAATATCCGTATTCATTATCATACCATGCTACCAACTTGAAAAAGTTATCATTAAGTGCTATTCCTGCTTTAGCATCAAATGTAGATGTATGAGATTCTCCAACAAAATCCTGAGATACTACATCTTCTTCAGTATACGCCAGCACTCCTTTTAATTCATTTTCAGAAGCTTTTTTGATTGCCGACTTTAATTCTTCATAAGATACAGACTTCTCTGTTTTTACTGTCAGGTCAACTACAGATACATCTCCCGTAGGAACTCTGAATGCCATTCCTGTCAGTTTACCGTTTAATTTAGGAATTACCTTCCCAACAGCCTTTGCAGCTCCTGTAGAAGAAGGGATAATATTATTCAAGACAGAACGACCTCCTCTAAAATCCTTCTTGGAAGGAGCATCTACTACCGCCTGTGTTGCTGTAGCAGCATGTACCGTCGTCATTAATCCTTCTTCAATTCCAAAATTATCATCGATTACTTTGGCTAAGGGTGCCAAACAGTTTGTTGTACAAGATGCATTAGATACAATCGTATCTTCTGGTTTTACATCTTGATGGTTTACTCCCATCACAAACATTGGCGCATCTGCAGAAGGAGCAGAAATCACCACCTTCTTAGCTCCAGCTTTTAAGTGTGCGTTTGCTTTATCCAAAGTTGTAAAAATTCCAGTACAATCCATAACCACGTCCACTCCTGCTTCATCCCACTTAATATCTTCTGGGTTTCGCTCTGCAGTAACACGTATGGGTTTTCCATTTACCAAAAAATCTCCATTTTTTACAGTAACGGTTCCGTCAAATCGTCCATGAATAGAATCGTATTGTAACAAATATGCTAAATGCTCTACATTCAACAAGTCATTAATTGCCACAATCTCTACATCTTCTCGTTTTGAAGCAATTCTAAAAGCAATTCTTCCTATTCTTCCAAAACCGTTAATACCAATTTTCAACTTACTCATACTTTACGTTTTTTAAGTGGTTTTTTTTATTATAGTGGTTAATTTTATATCGAAGTAATATCAGCTACCTTAATTAATTTATCGTGCTTATACTTCTTTTTCTCTAATGCTGTTCGCAGGGGTACCTCTGTAATATTTTTATGAACAACTCCAATCATCACTTCGGTTTTTCCTGCTAGCAGTGCTTCTACAGCTCCAACACCTAATTTACTAGCCAGCACCCTGTCATAACAACTTGGAGCTCCTCCTCGCTGAATATGACCTAGTACGGAAACTCGTACTTCATATCCCTTTAAGTGTTCTTCTACATATTCTCCTAATTCGAAAATATTTTTTCCGGATTTATCTCCTTCTGCAACGACAATTATACTAGAGGTCTTTCCTGATTTTTTACTTCTTTTTAGCGATTCAATCAGTCTGTCAACTCCCATATCTTCTTCGGGAATCAGAATTTCTTCTGCTCCTGCTCCTATTCCTGCATTCAGGGCAATATCTCCTGCATCTCTCCCCATTACTTCAATAAGGAATAAACGATTATGAGAACTTGCTGTATCTCTGATCTTATCAATGGCGTCTACTACTGTATTCAGTGCCGTATCATATCCAATGGTATAATCCGTTCCATTAATATCATTATCTATGGTTCCTGGTATTCCTACCACCGGGAAACCATATTCCTCCGAGAGTTTCAAGGCTCCGGTAAAACTTCCATCTCCGCCAATAACGACTAAGCCATCTATACCGTATTTCACTAAATTATCATAC
Source organism: Aquimarina sp. TRL1 (assembly GCF_013365535.1). Lineage (NCBI taxonomy): Bacteria > Pseudomonadati > Bacteroidota > Flavobacteriia > Flavobacteriales > Flavobacteriaceae > Aquimarina > Aquimarina sp. TRL1. The sequence goes on from NZ_CP053590.1 coordinate 5,219,364, forward strand.
GCTTTTTTTCGCCCTTCCGGAGTTCTAAACTCCTGAGATCTGGCGGATTTTAAAAACGTACCTCCTTTATTAATAATATTACGTACAGATCGGGCATTTAACTCACGTATATCACCTTCTATCAATCCTTCATACCCTTTATGAATACCAAAACATTGAAGATTGTAATACGTACAAGATCTTACTACGGATCGTATGGCTGCATTCATTCCTGGAGCATCACCTCCTGAGGTCAAAACTCCAATATTTTTAACTTTTCTCGTCATTGAAACCAAAACTATTGCTATTGATTATAATAACCTAATCTGAAAAAAAACTCAAACGTTTTCGGTTGATAAATTCAACAACAATTACGCATTTGCCTTTTTTTTAACTATTTAACTGACTATTTTTCAATAAAAAAACAGGATTCACTTCTCAAACTATTAATTTCCTGTTTTTTCATTGCAAAAAACACAACAACCCTCATAAAACCAGTGTTTTTAGTTTTTTGCACATATCGTAATCCTACTATATCCCGTCTTTTTTTTCCTAAGAAATCAACCGGTTATCATTGTAAAAAAGGAAGGTTTTATCAACCGTTTTTTTCAAAACAGACGCTTTAAATTCTCGAAACTAAACTACAGAAAAAAGAGACGATATTCAGAAAACCGGAAAAGATCAGTAATATTAATTTCCAAAATCATTTTATGGCATTTTTTTTACGTGTTATCATAAGGTTTTACTAACTCCTGTAGTATTTTTTTGCCGTAAAAAAAGCAAGGATTCAACGTTGTTTTTTAAAAATCACGAAGAAGTTGGGTAACAAATCCCTTCCTTTCGTATCTTTTCCTAAAAAGGAGTGAGGATTGTATTAATCAACAAGAACCGTATTAAAATTAAAAAAAATACTTTTCTTTGTAAGAATGAATACCCACACCAAATCAACTTAATAAAAACATTTAATGCCTAAATTTCCGTTTTACAAACAAGCTGAATCAAAAGATTGCGGTCCTACTTGTATCAAAATTATTGCAAAACATTACGGGAAAACAATCAACACGCAAAGTTTACGGGACTTAAGTGAAACCACCCGAGAAGGAAGTTCATTATTAGGTTTAAGTGAAGCTGTAGAAAGTATTGGTTTCAGATCTTTGGGGGTAAAAATTGCATTACATCAATTACAGGAAGTCCCACTCCCCTGCATCCTCCATTGGAATAAAGTGCATTATGTCGTTTTATATAAGATTAAGGTCAACCGAAAAGGGGAACGCTCTTTTTATATTTCGGATCCCGCCCACGGACTGATTACCTATTCTCAGGACGAATTCATTCAATTCTGGATCGGAAAAAATGCAACAGAAGAAACCATTGAAGGAATCGCTTTATTATTAGAACCTTCTCCCAAGTTTTATAATGACACACTCGATGAATCTGAAGAAACTTTCGGTTTTAAATTTATAGCTAAATACCTTATCAAGTATAAGTCTTTTATCACTCAATTGATCTTAGGGTTAATTGCAGGTAGTTTATTACAGCTTGTCACTCCTTTCCTCACTCAGAGTATTGTAGATGTAGGAATTAAAAATCAGGATATTCACTTTGTATATCTGGTGCTTTTTGCCATGCTTTCCTTATTTATAGGTAGAACACTGATTGATATCCTGAGAAGCTGGATTTTATTGCATCTCAGTACACGCATTAACATCTCCCTGATTTCCGATTTTTTTATCAAACTAATGAGTCTTCCGATTTCTTATTTTGATGTAAAAATGACCGGAGACTTACTACAACGGATTAACGATCACAAACGTATAGAACGAATTCTAACCATGTCGTCCTTAAGCGTACTTTTCTCTCTTGTCAATCTGATTGTCTTTAGCATTGTTCTTATTTTTTACAGTCTATCAATTTTTGGTGTTTTTGCTATTGGGAGTATTTTATATTTTGTCTGGATATTGATTTTCTTTAAGAAACGAAAGCAGTTAGATTATAAGCGTTTTTCACAAATTAGTGAAGAACAAAGCAAAGTAATCGAGTTAGTCAATGGAATGCAGGAAATCAAATTGCACAATGCCGAGAAGCGAAAGCGATGGAATTGGGAATTCGTACAGGCTAAACTATTCAGAATATCGGTAGAAGGGCTTGCGCTGGAACAATATCAAAGTGTCGGATCATCTTTTATCAATGAGTTAAAAAATATTCTTATCACCGTCCTATCTGCTAAATATGTGATTGATGGTGAAATTACACTGGGGATGATGCTCGCAATTACAGCTATAGTCGGGCAACTCAACGCCCCAATCAGTCAATTGATTGATTTCCTGAGAGAACTACAGGATGCACAAATCTCTCTGGAGCGCTTAGGGGAAATACACAATAAAGAAGATGAAGAAAAACCTGGAGATGATAAAATTCATGAACTTCCTGATGATATAGGGTTTGAAATTGAGGAGCTTGATTTTAAATACGTCGGCTCAGATAAAGCGGTGTTAAAAAACCTAAACTTATCCATTCCGGCAAATAAAATCACCGCCATTGTAGGAGTCAGCGGAAGTGGAAAAACAACTTTAATGAAACTACTATTGAAGTTCTATGAACCAAATCACGGTCGTATTTCTATCGGTCCATACGACCTCTCTAATATCTCTCAAAAAGCCTGGAGAGATCAATTTGGAGTCGTGATGCAAGAAGGATATATCTTCAATGATACTATTGCTAATAATATTGCTATTGGAGAAGAATTTATCGATAAGAAAAAATTAGCCCATGCTGTTGATGTAGCTAACATTAAAGATTTTATAGAATCACTACCCCTATCGTACAATACAAAAATAGGAATGGAAGGTGTAGGGCTTAGTACTGGACAAAAACAACGATTATTCATAGCACGCGCTGTTTACAAAAACCCTAAATACTTGTTTTTTGACGAGGCTACTTCTGCATTGGATGCCAATAATGAAAAAATCATCATGAAAAAACTAGATCAGTTTTTCGAAAATAAAACTGTTATGGTTATAGCTCATCGATTAAGTACCGTAAAAAATGCACATCAAATTGTAGTTATTGACAATGGAGCTATTGTAGAAATAGGCGACCATCAAACACTTATAAAAAAGAAAGGAAGTTATTTTAATCTAGTTAAGAATCAGTTAGAACTAGGAAGTTAATCACGCTATATACAAAATTAATTTATGCCGGATCAATTAGATGACATACAACTGAGAAGTGAAGAAGTACAGGAAATTCTTACCAAAGTCCCACATTGGATGATCCGATGGGGAAATGCACTTATCTTGGTATTATTACTCTTGGTTTTCTTCTTATCCTGGCTAATCAAATATCCAGATGTTATTCCTGCCGAAGCTATTATAACTACGCAAATCCCACCACAAAAAGAATATGCCAAAATTACAGGGAAGATCGAAACACTTCTGGTCAAAGACAATCAGATCGTATCTGAAGGCACTCCATTAGCTATTCTCAGAAATACAGCTAATTATAAAGATGTCTTTCTTTTAAAATCAATTATAGATACAATCAAACTCAATAATAGCGATTTCAATTTCCCTATCGATAAGATACCGGTTCTCTTTTTGGGAGATATTGAAACTACTTTCGCTGTTTTTGAAAACAGTTATTCGGAATACTTGCTAAACAAAGAATTACAACCTTTCTCCAATGAAGCAATTGCTAACCAGGTATCATTATCGGAACTATATCGCAGGTATGAGAGCTTAAAAGGGCAAAAGAGAATCAATAAAGCAGAGTTGGACTTCAAGCGCAGGGAATTAGAACGTCAAAAAAAGTTATTTGAAAAAGGGGTTATTTCTGCACAAACATTAGAAAATAAGGAGTTGGACCACCTGCAAGCAAAGCGAAACTATGAGAATAACGATGTACAACTGTCGCAAATAAAAGAAAACATCAGTAACGCCAATAAAACTTCTAAAGGAACGCAAATCAATAAACGAAAAGAAGAAATCAACCTTTTCAAAAAAGTGTTACAGTCTTTTGATCAGCTAAAAAAGAGTATCAAAGATTGGGAATTACAATATGTCTTAAAATCCGATATCAACGGACGGGTTTCTTTTCTCAATTTCTGGACAGAAAATCAAACGGTAACCTCTGGTGATCTTGTATTTATTATCATTCCATCAGAACATTCTTCCTATCTGGCAAAAATAAAGGCTCCATCACAGAATTCAGGAAAAATAAAAGTAGGACAAAAAGCCAATATCAAATTAGAAAATTATCCTGATAATGAATTTGGAATGCTTCAAGGCACTGTTAAGAATATCTCCTTGCTTCCTAATAAAGATGGTTTATACCTTATCGATGTGCAACTTCCCGAAAAACTAGTTACTTCTTATTCCAGAGAAATTGAATTCAAACAAGAGATGCGTGGTGTTGTTGAAATTATTACAGAAGATCTGAGACTTATCGAACGATTCTTTTATCAGTTTAAAAAATTAATGGACCAATAAATAACTACATCTCGGCTTCCTTCGATCTTTAAGCATGTCCAATTCGGTTTCAGCCTGTATATGAAGGATACGAAAACAGGACAAAATGTAATAGATTAAACAAAAAATGAAGCAGTACAGCACTCTCTATTCGTTTTGTTTTATAATATACATATCCGTAAAAACATCCTGCTATTGTGGATAAAAGAATATAGGGTACTCCCCCGGTATAATGAGCAAGACCAAATAAAACCGCTGATATAGCAATTGCCACAATATGCTTATTTTTTGATCGCATGGAATCTTCTAACCTTGTCTGTATCCATTTTCTAAAAAGTACTTCTTCTGCTGTGCAAACAAAAAGTAAATTAATCAGAATCCACACAGGGGTAAAATACGGTAGCTTCCATTCGAACTTAGCATATCCAAACATTAATGCCAAAGCAATGAACACTGTACTCATCAATCCCAAAACAGGAAGTATTGTACTAAAAACCCTCTTCCAGGAGATTTCTTTTTTTCTTCCTGAAAATCCTAATATAAATACAGCAATAAGCGTTTTATCCAGATTAAAATAAAGGCTATACGGGCTGGATGTTTCTGTTATCCGAATAGCATCCAGGTATTTAAAATTATGAAAACCCGTAAACGAAAAATGAAAAAGTAACGGGATGGCTGCAACCAGAGATAGTATGAATACCCAGGTATTTTTTGTTTTTTGAGACCAAAAAATAATTCCTCCATACAGAACCCCATACCCTATAGCTATACTCGTAGCATATCCGAATACCAACGCAGCTCCTAATGAGATAACCAATACTAATTGCCAAAGTTGTACTCTCTTTAAAACAAGCAATGGATACCTTGCAAAAAGGACACTGCCAACTAAGCTTCCATATGTGAGAATAAGCCCTACATTCATCAAAAAAACAAGTTTATGTGTTCTATGTCCAAAAATAGATAAATACACAGAATCCAAGGGTATCAATCCTTATCTTATCAAAAAAAACAGGTTATCCTTCTTCTGCTTTTATGATATAATCACATATCTTCTCATAAAACTGTTCCGTATTATAAGGTTTCGTAATAATATCATTCATTCCTGAAGAATATACCGTTTCCTGCACTTCTTTTAGATCCACAGCAGTTAGTGCAATAATCGGTATAGTACTATTGAACTTTCTAATTTCTTTGGTGGTCTCATTTCCGTCTTTTCCCGGCATATTAACATCCATCAGAATTAGATTATAGTTATTTTTTTTCACCAAACTAATAGCTGCATCTCCATTATCTACCACATCACACTCGACTTTAATATCCTTCAGCACCTTACTTGTTATCAATAAGTTAAGCTGATTATCATCAACATTTAATATTCTTTTGTTTGCCAATCGCTCTTTATAAAATGAAATTGGATTCTCTATGTTTTCTTCTTTTCCTTTTTCCAAGGTCAGAAAAAATGAAAAAGTAGCTCCTTTACCTTCTTCAGAGATTAGATTCACCTCAGAATTATACAATCTCAGGAGTCTTTTTACGATTTGCAATCCCAGTCCGATTCCTTTTTTAGGGTCAATTGCTCCTCCTGTTGTACGGTAATCCTTAAATATATCTTCTTGTTTCTCATAAGGGATTCCTACCCCATCATCTTTAATAATAAAATGAAGAATTGTTTTATTTTCTTCATCACTCTTATACCCTTCTACACTCACCCATACATTTCCTTTTTCGCTAAAACGAATCGCATTGGTTACCAGGTTATACATAATCTGTACAATAACCCGCTTATCGATTACCACTAACGGTTCTTGTATATCCGAGAAATCTGTATGCATAGTAACTTTTCTTCTGGCAGCTTCTGAAGATAAAGAATGACATAATGTTTCTATCACTCTAGCAATATCCACTGTATTTTTTTCCAAGGAAATAGAATCTACTTTTAGTTTGGTATACTGCAATACATTTTCTGCAATGGATAACAATTGATTCCCCGAAAACTCTATAGCACTAATATGCTTCTTTGCCATCGTGGCATTCTTTTCATTCTTAAGCATTTCTGTCAGACCTGTCAATGCATAGATTGGAGTTCTCAATTCGTGGCTTACCACAGAGAAAAAACGAGTTCGTTGTGTATCCAGTGCCATCAAACGTTTATTTTTTTCTCTCAATGCTACATTTTTTTCCTTTCTATACTTACCTGATATATAAAAGTAATAAGCACATATCACGGAGAGAATCCCTATCAATACTGATAAAATAGAAATAACCTTTGCTGTTTCTTTCTGGTTTTTTTCTTTATCAGATAATAGTTTTACCTGCTCTATTTTCTTTTCCGTTTTTATTTTTTCTATAATGTATTTACTATGAGAACTTGTTTTTTCCTCCAGCATATTAATTGCTATGAGGTTATTTTCTCTTGACTTACTGGTATAATATGCTACAGAATCCTGGTTGGCAGTGAAGTATTTCGATTTATAATAATACAATCGTGATTTATTCTTAAAAACTCTAGGGCTAAACCACAAAATTTTTTCCAGATTTTCTTTTTGCAACGCCGTCAATAAATGATATGCTTCTTGCACATTCTTTTTGGTTTCCATGAGTGAAAAGCCTAAATACAACTGATAGGTAACAGTAAATCGTTTTTTCAATATTTTTTTATAATCATCTCCTGTAAAGAAGGACTGATACTCTTGAAAAGTGATTTCTTTCAGTGCTTTTCTCGCTACTTCGATAACGTGATCAAAACGTTCCCGGTTAAAAGATGCCATGATCTCTGTTTCGTAATTAAAGAATATCTCTGGTCTTTTTAGATCAGCTACCTTTTGTTTTACTATAGGAAAAAAACTATCTAATTTTTTATAGTTCTTTTGTAGCATATAGGCATGTGCCAAATTAACCAGATTATCACATAGCATCTTTGTATGACTTAAGGAGTCATTAATTTTCATCGCTTTGAGATAAAATTCTTCTGCTTTCTTAAAATGATTAAGTTGCACATACGCTAATCCATATCGATTATAGGTATTGGCTTCAATATCTTTAAAATGTTTTCTTTGGGCGATTGCTATAACAGAATCCAGAAGTGTAAAAGACTCATAGTATGCATCTTGCTGCATCAACATAAAAGCTTTTTGGCTAACTTTATTTAACTGCTCCTTAGTTGTTGTCTGACCAGACAAGGACGAAGAAATGATAATCAGAAAGGAACGTATAAAAAACCTATAAAGCTTCATCGTGATTCATATAAAGTAACTTAACAAAAACTATACATTATTAAAACAACATATAGCACATACGTGTATTCATTAGTCAAATAATGCATCCCTTAGGTATACTTTATCTTTCTTCCCCCCTAAATACGATCTATTTAGTTGTTTAAAAGCATACGATCTCCTGTTCAATATACAATAAAAGTTTGACATATAAATAACTAAGTATGTAAAATTAACATTAAGAGTCCACAAAATTCGTGTTTTTATTCCCTTATAATCACTAGTTTATGAGCTACAAAAAAGAGGTCATTTTTATAAAAATGACCTCTTTTTGCACCTTGTTTCTTCTATTCTTTTTAAAAGTAATCAGGAAGTTGTTTCTTTTGTTTTTACCCATTCCAACACCAATTCTTCTAATACTGTCAGCGGAAGTGCTCCATTGGTGAGCACTACATCATGAAACTCTCTGATATCAAATGCTGCTCCAAGCTGCTTTTTGGCTTGCTCTCTAAGCTCCAATATTTTATTCATTCCGATCTTATAAGCGGTTGCCTGACTAGCCATTACAATATGCCTCTCAACCATCTTTACAGCGTCACTTTTCGCATTTGGCGTATTGGTTTCATAATACGTAATTCCTTCCTCTCTTGTCCATTTTTTGGCATGAATCCCTGTATCAACTACTAATCTGCATGCTCTCCATAGTTCCATCGCTAATCTTCCAAAATCTGCATATGGATCGCTATACATTCCTATTTCTTTTGGCAAGAATTCATTATACAATCCCCACCCTTCGATATAAGCTGTGTATCCTCCAAACTTTCTAAACTTCGGAATATTTTCCAGTTCTCGGGCTATGGATAATTGCATATGATGTCCCGGAATTCCCTCATGATAAGCCAGAGCCTCCATTTGATACTTCGGCATTGCTTCCATATCGTATAAATTTGCATAATAGATCCCAGGTCTTGATCCATCCGGAGTTCCACTTTCATAAAATGCTTTTCCTGCACTTTTTTCTCTAAAAGGCTCCACAGCTTTTACAACAATATCTGCTTTGGGCTTGGTCATAAATAAATCATCTAATTTTGACTTCATCGTGTCAATTAGTGCCACTGCCTGTTCCAGGTATTCTTTTTTTCCTGCTGCTGAATTCGGATAGTAAAACTGTGCATCTTCTTTCATAAAAACAAAGAACTCCTGTAGATTTCCTTTAAAACCTACTTTCTTCATAATCGCTCTCATTTCATCATGAATACGAGCAACTTCAGACAGTCCTAAAGCATGGATTTCTTCTGCTGTCATTTTTGTCGTCGTTGTACGTTGTAAAGCTTGATTATAAAAAGCCGTTCCATCAGGAAATTTCCAGACTCCATCCTCTGTGGTAGCCCTCTTCTGTTGATCTTCCAAAAATACTATCAAATGTCTATAAGCTGGCTGTACTCCTTCCAGCAATCCTTTTTTCGCTTCCTCTTCCAGACGTTTTTTTTCTTCTTCTGTTATTTCCAGTGTGCCTATCTTCTTTTTGAAGTCTGCATACAAAGCACTTTCTTCTCCAGAAGCATCAAACGGAACTCCTTTTATAATATTACGGCAATCATCTAGCACCTTATCAAATACAAATTTCGGAGGAAGAATCCCTTTTGCTTCCCGATCATCTAAATTGTTTTCCAATTGTGTAAATAATGGCTTCATCCCATGCAATCTAGCAATATAGGCTTCTGCATCTTTTACCGTCTCTACACGATGCATATTGATAAGGAAAGCAGGTAACTCTGCATGCATTCCATGCATTTGATTCACTGGATAATTATACAATCTGTATTTATAATCCGCTATCTCATTTTCTAAATTTTCTTTCTTTAGCTTATAACTCAATTGTGTCTCCTTATTGAGTTTTTCTACTTTTATTGAATCCTGAAGATACGCTAATTGTTTTTGGGCTTTTTCGTGATCTTTGGCTTCTTTTACCGGTGAGATATCATCCCACTTTCCATAATCTTCTGTCTTAATCCCCAAATAAGCCTGCCACATTGGTGATTCAGCTACATCTTCCTGAAATGTCTCTTCAAACCAATCATTCATTTTTTTAGAATAAGCTGCTATCTCCTCCTGAGAAGGAGTTGTTTCTTTTTTTTCTTCTTTTTTGCAACTTCCTAAAACAATCAGAGCACATAGAACAGGAACTCCTTTATTTATTATTTGTCTGATAATCATATCTACGTGGAATTATTTTAAAACAGAAAATTCTATGGAAGAATCAGAATATACACGATGTGTTTGTTTAGTATAGTCTGATGCTTTTGCTTTGAAGATATTCGGTACAAATGTCTGTGGATTCCGGTCAATTAATGGGAACCAAGTACTTTGAACCTGTATCTGTAATTTATGACCTTTTTTTATGGTATGATGGACATCTTGTAATTTTACAGTCACTGCTGTTTTTTTATTCGGGACAAAAGGTTCCGGCTTACTAAAATCATTTCTAAAGCGACCTCTCATCACTTCACTTCTAACCATTAAATGGTAATTAGACATTTTCAGGTATTCTTGTGTTTCTTCCGTATCCTTGGCATCCGGAGGATATACATCAATTACTTTTACAACCCAGTCTGCATCTGTTCCTGTTGTTGCTACCTGTAGTTTAGCCAGGATATCTCCGGACAGGGTCATATCTTCTTCCATAACTGGAGTTTCATATACCAATACATCTGGTCTTCTCGCAGCAAATCGTTGATCATCTGTCATATATTTTCTGGGAGTAAACACTACTTTTATATCCTCAGTATATGGAACAGGTTTAGCTGGATCACTTATAAACTCAGCAGGTGTAGTTCCTGCAGTAGCTCCTAAGTTTCCTTCTGCTGTCAAATAAAATGTCTTTTTCTCTGTATTTTTTGGAGGCCATACATCAAAAGTATTCCATTCTTTTTTTCCTGTATCATAAATTTGAATCTCAGGTAATCCAGTGTTATGGCTTCCATCGCCTTTCAGAAAGTGATTAAAGAATTTTGTTTCTACATTTTTTTGATAATTCAGCGATAGGTCATCTCCAAAATAGACATTTCCTATTGCTTGTCTCTTTTTGTTCCTTGCCCAATCTCCATGACTCCAAGGTCCGAAAACCATGGTATTATAATTCGAACTTTTCTTCTCTATATTTTTATAGGTCTCGAAAGGACCGTACAAATCTTCTGCATCAAAAAGCCCTCCAACTACCATTACTGCTGGCTTAATATCTTTCAAATGCTGGATAATTCCTCTTTTTTGCCAAAAATCATCATAATTAGGATGTTCTTTTATCTGATTCCAGAAAACATTATTCGGTTCATAATGTTTTTCCAGATTGGTCAAGGGACCTGCATCCAGGAAAAACTGATATTGATCCTTTGTTTTTATATCTGGCAACGTATACCATGCCTCTTGTACCGGTTTTGTTTTCTCATGTCCAAACAGAGGTGTTATTTTCCAATAACTAAGTAAATACGCTCCATTATGATGGAAATCATCAAAAAAGAAATCTCCAATACACGCCTGAGGAGAAACTGCTTTTAAAGAGGGATGTGCATCTAGTAAAGAATACGTCGCATAAAATCCAGGATATGAAATTCCCCATATTCCTACTCGACCATTGTTATTTTCTACATTTTTCACTAACCAGTCTATCGTATCATACGTATCACTCGCTTCATCAAACTGCTTCCCCTTTTTGTTAGGGATATACGCTCTCATATTATCATACACTCCCTCACTCATCCATCTTCCTCTTACATCCTGGTATACGATGATATTTCCTTCTTTCATCAGGAATTCATTCGGTCCTATTTTTGATCGAAACTGATCTTTTCCATATGGTCTGGAACTATATGGAGTTCGTGTCATCAAAATTGGATATTTTTTACTAGTGTCTTTAGGAGAATAGATAGTAGTATGAAGTTTCACTCCATCCCTCATGACAATATCCACTTCTAATTTAGTGTAATTGTCTTTTACTTGGTACGTAGCTTTATCCTGTGAATAAGCTGTGATACTGATTATCAGAAACAAAGCTGATACCAGTTTGCTGGTAATGGTTCTCATCGATATGCATTATTGATTATGTCGGAAGATAAAAAAAATGGTACGACAAGAACCTTCTTATTAAGGAGATTTTAACAAATAGAACGTTTATTTAGGATACTTCTTGATGCCGTTTTCTAGCCAATCTAAAAACACTGCTGCATCTGATGTATATCCTATAGGGTCATTCAGGTTGTTTTCCTCAAGATCCGTTAATACATAATATGGCTGTGCATTTGCTTTATACTTTCGAATCTGGAAATCACTCCATTTATTCCCTATTGTTTTTATCTTTTTGCCGGTTGTCTCTGATATGTATTGTTCATCTTTTGGTAATTCTTTTTTATAATCTACGTAAAGAGAAATCATTACGACATCACAACTCAGTAGTTTTAATACTTTCGGTTGCACCCAAACGTTTTCTTCCATCTTTCTGCAATTGACACAGGCATAGCCTGTAAAATCAATCAATACAGGTTTGTTTACTTTTTTTGCATAAGCCAATCCCTTATCATAATCTGTAAAAGTTATGATATCGTGTTCTCCGTATTTTGCGCCTTCTGGCAGAGGAACTCCACTAAGCACTGCACTTCCTTTTGAACTTCCTACTCCATAGGGTGATTCACTATAGCTCAAAGGAGGAGGAAAACCACTGATTAACTTAAGAGGTGCTCCCCATAATCCCGGAATAAGGTATATTGTAAATGTCAATGTTAGTATCGCTAATAATAATCTCCCTACCGATATCCGTTCTATGGGAGAATCATGCGGCAATTGAATCTTTCCTAATAAGTACAGCCCCAACACTCCGAATATCGCTATCCAAATAGCTAAAAACACTTCTCTTTCCAGCCAGTGTAATTGTAACACTAAATCAGCATTAGATAAAAACTTAAAAGCGAATGCCAACTCTAAAAACCCTAAAAATACTTTTACTGTATTAAGCCATCCTCCGCTTTTGGGAAGTGAATTAAGCCATCCCGGAAACAATGCAAATAATGCAAAGGGCAATGCGATCGCCAGAGAAAACCCCAGCATTCCCATAATTGGAGCGACTCCTCCCTTAGAAGCAGATTCTACGAGAAGTGTTCCTACAATAGGTCCTGTGCAAGAAAAAGAAACAATCGCCAATGCCAATGCCATAAAGAAAATTCCTACCATCCCTCCTCTATCGGCTTGTCGGTCTACTTTATTTGCCCAAGAATTAGGCAACATGATTTCAAATGCTCCTAAAAAGGAAATTGCAAAAATGACTAATAAGGCAAAAAATATAAGATTAAACCAAACATTGGTGGACAATGCATTCAAGGCATCTGCTCCAAAAATTCCGGTAACTACAGATCCTAATGCTACATAAATAACAATAATAAACAATCCATACAATAAGGCATTTCGAATTCCTACAGCTCTATTTTTACTTTGCTTCGTAAAAAAACTAACTGTCATTGGTATCATTGGAAAAACACATGGTGTCAACAAAGCAGCAAACCCAGAAAAGAAGGCAATAAAAAAGATACTCCACAATCCTTTTTTCGAGCTTTTTTCAGTTGTTTCAACTTTGTCTTTTTCTGCTCCAGTACCTTGATTGGAAGAAAACGGCAATGAGCTTGTTTTTATCTCCTTGGGGGCTTCTTCTTTAATTTCCGAAGATTCATATTCAGCTGCTTTTATCACACGCCCTTTTAGAGCAACGAGATCAAACAGAAAATACCTGTTCTCGTTAATACACACTTCTTTGCATACCTGATACTCTATCTCTGCTTTTATATAGCGTAGGTTTTTATCAGTTACTTTTATTTTTTGCGTCAATATCGCTTCTATCTCAAAATACGTTTCATCAAGCTCAAAAACCTCATTGTACGAAGTCTTTGTTTTGCTTTCCGATGCTTTTCCTATTCTTGTGAAACCTTCTTCTTTTGGATACACAAAAGAAAGTGGGATTGGCGCTATTGCATCTTCCGGATAGCCTTGCTGCGAATATACATGCCATTCTCTTTCTATATCTCCAGAAAAAACCAGACTGTATATAGAGTCATTTTCTTTTTCTACAGCAGCATTCCAAATCACCGGATCATGTATTTGTCCAATTCCCAGGTGGGAGATAAACACAAAAGTCAGGAGTAATAAAAACCTCATAAGCGTATTGTTATTTTTAGTATTTGTTTTGTTTGAGATGTTATTCTAAACCTATGATCAGCTCTGTAATTCACTACCCAGACGATTTCTTCTTCTGACCCTGAACACAATAACCAAACATGTTCTTTTTCTATTAAAGATAATTTTTCATCTTTAAAATATTTACTCAGCTTCTTCTTCCCTCTCATTCCCAAGGGATAAAAATAGTCGCCTTCTTTCCATTTTCTTACAATTAATGGATATTTTAACTTTTCTTTATCAAGGTAGACTGTATTTAGGGCTGTTTTATCAATTTCCTTAACTTCCTCAAAACGCAATGTTCCCGAATCAATCATCACGACCCTTTCTTCTTCGGGAATTTGATATGTTTTATTGGCTACTTGCCTTTGTATGGGCGTTATTAATAAGTTGTCTCTGTTTTTTAGCAATCGATGTGTTTCTGAAAACAGTTGTTTTCCTGATTGAGAAGATAGCATTCCTACTACATCATCCCAGGAAGTAAATCCATATTCTTTAAATAAAAAATACAGATAACTTTTGGGGTTTTCCATTAGTAAAAAGGGGGCTACCGGTACTTTTATCACACCTGTATCTTCGTATACAAATAACTGTTCTCTGATTCCTGCTACCTGATCTTTTATAAATGCACTGCTTTGTTGCAAGTATCCAAGTGTTTTCTCTACATTCTGTAATAATTGTGGTTGTATCTCTTTGAGCTGTGGAATTACATCATGTCTTAGTTTATTTCGGATGTATTTAGTACTGGCATTACTACTATCTTCTCTCCACTGAAGTTTATTAGTAGTAGCATATTGATGAATTTCCTCTCTGGAAAAAGGCAATAATGGACGAACATACACTCCATTTATAGCAGGAATTCCTGTAAGTCCATCGATCCCAGTTCCTCTGGATAAGTTTATCAAAAAAGTTTCCAGAGAATCATCAGCATGATGTGCTGTAGCTACCCAGGTATATTTTGTGCCTTTAATTAAAGTTTCAAACCATTCGTATCGCAATGCTCTGGCTGCCATCTGTATGGAAACTTTTTGTTCTCTGGCATAGTACTCTGTATCAAAAGAAGTAGAAAAAAATGGAATATCTAATCGAGTAGCATTATTTTCTACAAACAATTCATCGACATCACTTTCATCCCCTCTCAATTTAAAATTACAATGAGCAAGAGCTATATCAATATGCAACTGATTACACAGTGATGTTAATACCATACTATCCAATCCCCCACTACAGGCAATGATCACTTTTTGTTTTTTAAAAAAAGGAAGGGTTTTATCGATATGATTTTTGAATCGTAATAACAATGAACTCTTAATTTTAGATATGATATGGTTCCCAAAGATACGATTTTGTCAAGCGATAGCAATCTGAAGCATGGCAACGTACTAAATTCCTCTTCCAAACATAGTATAATTGCCTAATTTTCACTATTTTTAGATTCCCCTTAAAACCTGCATGATTATGAATGAACAAATGGAACGCCAGAAAAATTCGCTGGCTAAGAACGAATTTGGGTTTAATAAGAAGCTTTTAGCGATTCTTCCTCACTTAACCCCCTATGTGAAACATCGTCTTTATATTGCAGAAAGTACCGGGATTCTTCCCAGAAATATGTATTGTGCTGACGATATTATTGATGAGGCTCTTCTTCTTCTTCATGAAAGTACTGCAGACATCAGTCTAATTGACCAACTCTCTTTAGAACTAAAGTTATTCCGAATTAGCGGCATCTTGCTAGATGAACTCTATGCCAAAGAAGGGTGGCATCAGCAAAACATCAGTACCAGTTTTCTACTAAAAAATGAATTGCAAAAATTAGAAGAGTGCTTTACCTCTGACAGTGATAAGCATCTAATCATGGATGAAGAACTCAACGATATTTGCTACCGTCAAAAACCGGATACCAAACAGTCTTTTGTTTATGACGATACAGATTCTCTTATGCTAAGTATTATTGAACCTGAAGCCTCTACTGTACCTATCAAACAGAAATTACTGGGCCATTTTTACAGCTGGTTGCCTCTGGAAACTTCTAAAATTGTAGATCTATTCATATTTGGAAAATTAAATTTCGAAGAGATCGCTATTGTTATGAATACAACAGCTATTGAAATTAAAGAAACCATTATCCATATCCGAAAAAGTTTCAGAAAACATCTGGTTTAGTATTTTAATTCGATGATTCCAACACTTCCCGCATTGCTTTTGCTTTGATCAGACATTCTTCATATTCTTTTTCAGGAGTTGATTTTGCCGTGATAGCTCCTCCTACCGTGTATGAAATGTAAGCAGCTGCCTCATTATAAAGAATACTGCGAATAATCACATTAAAATCAAAATCTCCTTCGGGGCTAAAATATCCCACAGATCCACTGTACAGTCCTCTTTTTGCACTTTCTAATTTCTCAATGATTTCCATAGCAGATATTTTAGGTGCCCCTGTCATACTTCCCATAGGAAAGGTCGTTCTGATCACATCGACAGGAGAAATCGAAGGTGATACTTCTGATACCACTGTAGAAATCATTTGATGTACCTGTTCAAAGCTATATATCTTGCACAATTCTTCTACCTGAACGCTTCCTTTTGTTGCTGTCCGGGAAAGATCATTTCGTACCAGATCGACAATCATCACATTTTCTGATCGTTCTTTAGGATCGTTTTTCAGTTGTGTTATCAACTGCATATCTTCTTCCTTATCTGCTGATCGCTTAGCAGTTCCTTTTATCGGCTGTGAAATAATTTTTTGTCCTTCTTTTCTCAGGTATCGCTCCGGAGAAGCCGACAATAAATAGTTACTTCCCATTCGGAAATAAGTAGCAAAAGGTGGTGCTGAAATCGCATTTAATCGTCTGTATGTATCCAATGGATTGATACAGCTGTTCTCTGCGTAAAATTCCTGGCAGAAATTTGCCTCGTATATATCACCACGATGGATATGCTCCAACATGGTCTCCACTTTCTCTTTATATACATCTTTGGTAATCCTAAGGCGTATTTTTATTCGTTCACAACTGGAAGTAGTATTGTTATCTATCGTTTCTTTACTAATTGCACATACCTCAGAAAAGTCTGTTTCCATCTCATCTTCCGCCATTCTAAGGTACGACATAGTCACTTCATTACCTCTGATAAAGTACAATCGTTTGGGCTGAAAGAAGAATAACTCAGGAAAATAAAGATAATCTGTATTTTTAGAGGATAGTAACTCTGTATCATTTTTAAGATCGTATGATAAGCACCCAAAAATCCAATCAGAGGTAATCCCCTGATACTCTTTTAGTTTATCAAAGGCTCCCTGATCATCTGTTTTTATGGATGTAAAAGCATCTACTGCTAATACGGCATCATAACTACCGTATTGCTGTGCATATTGATTCGAATCCAACCAGACTATCTCATCAAACTGTTGCGCCCAATAAAGTAATTGTTCTTTAAAATTATCTACATCTTCTAATGTATAGCTTTTAATACTACGCACTGCTTAGTTAATTTGTTGAGCAAAAGTAGTGAGAACTTCCCTTAATCCCAATAAAATCATTTCATCAGTAAGTTGCTTTGATTCGGTATCGTAGTTTGCATAAAACGAAGGAAAACTAAAATGTTCTATAATCTCACCTCCGAATCTGGGCAATAGCTGCTTACAGGTTTCTAATGCACCTGTTCCTCCTCTTTGCCCCGGAGAAGTACTCATCAATAATATCTTTTTTCCTGCCAGAAAATTGCGATCTACTCTGGACAACCAATCGATTACATTTTTGAAAAAAGCACTTAACGTACCATTATGTTCATTAACTGATATAATTAAATAAGTAGCTTCGGAGATTTCCTGTCGTAGTGCCAATGCCATTCCTGGAAGCCCATTCTTTCTTTCATAATCTTCACTATACATAGGCATCTCATACTGTAGTAAACTAATAATTTTGGTTCCTTCTATCCCTAATTCTCTCACTACAAACTCCACTAACTGATGGTTGATTGACTGGCTGTTATTAGAGCCGGAAAATGCTAACATGTTTTTCATATATCTATTGATTATCTCAAAGATAAGGCTTGTTTTTTAAACGATATTTTCTGTGAACTTGACTTGAGGACAGTATTAATATCAAGAAGCATCCATAGTCTCCAAACTCATTTGGATTGCCTCTTCGAGCAGAGATGGGGTACTCCCGGGACCTATGGTGAGTAACTTAGTTCCTGTAACAGGAATTCCATTAAAAGGTCTGATATGTATTTCTCCGTCTGGTTTTCGTTCAAAATATGTGTATCCTTTTTCATTATTAATCTGCACACACCCCTTCACTCGCAATATATGTGAAGGCAAGGCATTGCAAATCGAATAAATACTCGCTATTCCTGGTAACACTGGCACATCTGCCGAACAGGAGGACCAATGTGCTTTTTGATGCACTAACTTTGTTGGGGTGGCTGTTGATGGCAGGAGTTCAGGTAGTAATAAAACCTCCAGTGCCTCCATAGGAATTATTGTTGCCATAGGGGCAAGAGACTCCAGTTCTTTGATCACGATATCCTGCCTTTGTTTACTTGTTTTTTCCAGATGTGTCAGAACAATCAGGGAAGATACCTGAACTTGATTTGCTTCCAGTTCATTATGCTCTCCTCGCTGTTGCCAATTCTTTACATCTACCACAGATACCTGTATAGGAGGTAAAAAACGTTCCTGTAATCCTACCCCCAAAAACTCCATAAGAGCACATGCATCTGAGGTTCCATTTGCCTCTATGAGTGTAACGCCATTGGTTCGTTCTGGGATTCTATTCACTAAATTCCTAAGCTCATTAATCCCACTACAACAAATACAGCTTCCTGTAAGAGCATTCACCCATTTTGGTTCAATTTGTTCTGCAAACTGCTGAGCATCCAAATGGGCATTTTCATAATCATTGAGAATAATATAAGGCTGCCAGGATTTTTCAATAAAATTGGTCATCAAATATCGCAGCAAGGTTGTTTTACCTGCTCCTAAAAACCCCACAACTGTAATAATAGCTTCCATATTTTTTATAAAAAGAATACAAAGCTAGTAAGAATCTTGTTAGAAACCTTAGCTATATTTCCTTTATTAAACGCTTCACCTAGTCGATATTAAAAAAGCATATAAATTATTAAGAACAAAACCAATATCAGGTATTGGGATTTCTGTAAATCGCTCTTGGGTAGTCTGACATGCGTATGGGTCTTTTTTGTAGTTCATTCAGTGCATTCTTAGCAATCCATTTTGCAGTGGGGGTAGTCGATTTTATTAAGGTATTAGCTACTTCAATGGCTTGCTTATTCAAATCTACATTCCGTTTCCCTATATTTCTCAGGGCCCAATTGACCGCTTTTTTTACATACAACCTTTCATCATCAGCTTCTCGCTCAATGAGAGGAAAAAACTGTTCGAATAATTCATTCCCGGACTTTTTATCTGCCATACAATACGCTGCCATAGTAGCAAAACCAGCCCTTTTTTCAAATTCCGGAGTTCTTTCACTCCATTCTAAAATTTTAGTAAGTGCCCATTCACTTTTGGCAAAAAGCCCCATAGAAAAGCTATCACAGATTTCCCAGTTTTCGAAAGTTTTCACCCACTTCTCCATCAATGGTTCTGTTACATCTTTTGGAGTAAATAATTTACTACATAGAAGCCTGGCTTCATAAATCCCACTATCAAACAATTGTAGCGCCAGCTTGTTATCTCTACCTATTTCTCTGGCAATCTCTTTTAACTCTTTATGGTATATCCCTAAAGAGTTATTAGACACAATACCGAATTTCTTTTCTTTAAAAACCACTTTTTCGGGATCTTGTAACTCATACAGATGTTCTATAATTTCATTATATGTCACGAATTTTTGTTTTTAATTAAGTCTCTTGTTATCTATTGTATTTTCTATTTTCAAAACACGGCATTACTCCTCTTTCGTATTAATTTTAAAAGAATTATATCGATTAAGTTTTTTTCTCCATAGTCGAGCTGTTTGATTAGAGTGCTATAGTAGCCAACAAAGCATTTTACGTATAAAAAAAATCAACCTTTATTTAAATATTCAACAGCTCTCTCTAAAACAGGGTCTTTATCAAATATATAATCTTCATATGTTTTTTTAACCAAAATATCTGGCTGAACTCCATATCCGACAAACTCTCGACCATCTGGATACGTGTCTTTTTTTGTACATATTCTAGCGACACCTCCTCCTGGTAAATTAAATAACATAGGTTGACCGGTACTTCCATACGTTGGTTCTCCTATTTTGATCATATGTTGCTGATTATCGGATGAAATTAAAAAATCCTCAGCAGAAGACCCTGTATTATTACCTATCAAAATCGCAGTAGGGACGACAACACGAGAGGACATATCTATTTTATTTTCTGTTGTATAGTAAGGGAATCTATGATAATAACTTCCTTTTGTTGTTAAATATGCTTGACGAATCAACTTTCTATTTTCTTCAGACCCTTGCAAGGTATCTTTTGCTTTTAAATTATACGCTAGTCCCCATGCTTTGAAAGTAGGCACATGTAATCTGCTTAATGACTGGACATTTTGTAACTCATTATCATTCGTTAAATACTTTAGTATTTCCATTCCGATATTTGTGTTCCCTCCTCCATTATTTCTGATATCTACAATAAGTTTTTTAGCTTTCTTTATTTCCGGTAATTGGGCAATGAAAAGCGAATCAATTTTTGGATCTCCAAAACTATTTAAACTCACATAAGCTATTTCTCCTTTCAGCCATTTAAAGTCTAGTAAACTTTTCACTTTCTTTGGTGGATACATTTTAGTATCAGTGGCTTTCTTTACAAGAAGCTCTAAAAATATTTTTTCCTTGTTTGGTTTTTTTAAGTTTAGTTTAAATAGCGTTTCTTCTGGAGCTTTTAATAACTCGGCTACCGATTGATTTTCTAGTATATGTTTTGTAGAGGTAGCAATGTAAGGTTTTACAAATGCACGGATATATTCACTCGTTGGTAATCCATTTACTTCAATGATTTCGGTCCCAACGGGTATTTCTTCCTTCTTATCCGAGTTTATTTGTGTAATAATTGCTTTACCATTAATATTTTTTAAAGAAAATTTATAGTCTCCAAATTCTCCATTAAGAATATGATTTCTAATGCCTTTTGGAAGCCATATGTTTGTATGTCCATCTTTTAGTGTTGCACAAAATTTTTGCAATAAACGATAATACTCATAATCAGTTTTAGTATTCTGTACTTCCATGAGTAATGACTTATACATTGACTCCCACGCTTTTTCATCAACCTTATCAAAGTAGACGAAATTATAGTTGACTTCGTTCCAGAATTTAGAGACTCCATATATTTTCTCAGTCTTAGAAATTGTATTTTGAAAAGTTATTTGCGCAAATAACTTTCCCCACCAAAACATACTTATAAGTATAATGATTACTCCTCTCATAATTTATTAATTTTATTCTTTTTCTATAGTAACACTATTCCTGAAGTGAATCTTTTTTAAATATCATCTTCTATGGTTACCAACCACATGATTATATGTCATTACCTGATCAATTGTTACTATAGACTAAATCTAAGGAGTATCGCTAATGTAGTCTCTATACTTTATCTTTCCCCAATACATAGGTTTTAAAAACATATCTCCAGGGAGTAAAGGCTACAGGAATCACAATCAGCATAAAAGTTTGTGTCCAATCTTCTGCTTCGCTTCCTGCGAGGGTTCCGTTTTTCCATAGAGGATAAGCTACAAAAAATAACCAAAGACTTTTATACAAATACATAAAAAGCATGATTGGCAGCATTTTTAAGGTATGTATAATCCCTAAACCAGATAAAGTGGTATAAGCTGCTATAGCACACCATGCTACTGCTACCTCTGGATTCCAATCTCCTTTATGGGTAATCAATGTTGTCCAGGCTTCTTTTGCTACCAGTAAAAACATCAATAAAAAAAAGAGTTTCAATACATATACTTTTATGGGCCAAACTCCTTTATATACCGTTGATGGGCGAAAGTATTTTATAATCAATTCCATATGACATAGGTTACACAATCTCAGAACAAGTTCCGAGATTTTTGTTTGAAATATATTTTTTCACATTAAGGTGAGTTTTTGGTACCTCTGATACTAGGACAAATTAGGAGCCTACCATACCTTATTACATGTTATATATCTAGACGTAATTTTTATCAAAAAGGTTGTCTGGAGCATCAGTAATTCTTGTTTTAGAAATGTTTTTATCAATACTTAAAGAGATATTTCAAATTCATAAACAATAATATAAGCACCTATTAAAAAATAGTTAACACCTTATTCCTACTATAAAAAATGCTCCAAACAATTAGCACTTAAAATTGCCATCTTTCTTTCTGTTATACTACCTCTCTTTTCTCTCCTATCAAAAGCTTATTCCCTACATATGTCTACAGTCACAAAATAAGGCTACCTTTGCAGCATTAAAAATAGATGAAGTGACCTTTAGAGATTTAAATTTAAGCACGCAACTTCTTAATGCACTGGATGATATTGGTTTTGAAACACCGACTCCTATCCAGGAGCAAGCTTTTTCTGTAGTAATGTCTGGTAAGGATGTGGTGGGAATTGCTCAAACCGGAACTGGTAAAACCTATGCGTATATGCTTCCTATTCTGAGAATGCTCAAGTATTCGGTTCAGAAAAACCCTCGTGTATTGGTATTAGTCCCTACCCGGGAGCTGGTTGTACAGGTAGTTGATGAAATTGAAAAACTAACGGCGTATATCAATGTGAGAATAGCCGGAGTATATGGAGGTACAAATATCAATACGCAAAAACAAGTCGTGGCGCAGGGATTGGATATTATAGTAGCAACTCCAGGGCGTTTATTTGATCTCGCTGCTAGTAGAGCTTTGCAATTAAAATCTATACAGAAACTCGTTATTGACGAGGTGGATGTCATGATGGATCTGGGGTTTAGGCATCAATTGATGAATATTTTTGATATTCTTCCTGCTCAACGTCAAAATATTATGTTCTCAGCAACCATGACCGATGAAGTAGATGCACTTATTACGGATATTTTTATCGCTCCGCAAAAAATATCGATTGCCAAAAGTGGAACTCCATTAGAAAACATCAATCAATCGGTCTATAAAGCACCTAATTTTTATACCAAAGTAAACCTGCTTACGCATTTACTCCAGGATGAAGAAATATTCCACAAGACATTAGTTTTTGCTGGAAATAAGCGAATAGCTGATCGTTTATTTGACCTGATGGAACAATCCCTGTCAGGGGCTTGTTGTGTTATTCATTCTAACAAAACACAAAATTACCGATTACAGAGTATTGAACATTTTAGAACGGGAGAACATCGTATCCTTATTGCTACTGATGTAATGGCCAGAGGGTTGGATATCGAAGACATTTCTCATGTTATTAATTTTGATACGCCCGATTACCCAGAAAACTACATGCATCGAATCGGACGAACAGGGCGAGCTCAAAAACAAGGAGAATCTATCCTTTTTACAACAGATAAAGAAGTAGAAGCTCTCAATGATATTGAGGAATTGATGGAAATGAAAATCCCGCAGCTTCCTTTGCCTGAAACGGTTGAGATTTCAACAGAATTAATTCCTGAAGAACAACCAAAAATCAAGGAAATTTACAATCCTCATAAACGTCCTAATGATGATGAAGCTGGTGCTGCTTTTCATGAAAAAAAGGCTAAAAACAAAAAAGTAAACCTGGGAGGTTCCTACCGGAGGGAAATCAAAAAGAAGTACAAAAAACCAAAAACAAAAGGAGATAAAGTTTTTAATCAAAAACATAAAAAGAAAAAAAAGAGATAAGATCAATGGCCTCTATTTTTGGACATGCAATGGCTACTATGGCAATCGGAAGCAGCTTCCCTAAGGAATTTAGATCCTTTAAGTTCTGGCTTCTCGGGATAGGGTGTACAATGGTACCAGATGCCGATGTAATTGGGTTTAAGCTTCACATTGCATATAATAGCTTTTGGGGACATAGAGGGTTTACACACTCCATTTTATTTGCCATACTCTGGGGGATGAGTATGTCATTTATTTTTTATCCAAAATTATCTTTCTCTTTAAAAGGCATTCTTTTTAGCATATTCTTCGCTTTTTGCACTCTTTCTCACGGAATACTGGACGCTATGACAACCGGAGGGTTGGGAGTTGCTTTCTTTTCTCCTTTTGATGATACCCGCTACTTTTTCCCCTGGCGTCCTATAGAGGTATCTCCTATTGGTGCTCGAAAATTTATCAGTATGAGAGGGCTCTCGATTTTAATCAACGAAGGCATCTGGATTGGGGTTCCTTCCCTGATATATACAACCTTAGTAATGCTGTTAAGAAAAAACACTAATCACTAACAAGAACTGATCTACAACTATACACATGAGACATCTGGCTAATGCATCTTCAACATCAAGAAAGAAAAAAAAGGTATCTATGCGACAGGCGTTTAAGACCATCATCTGGCCCAAGCGAAACCTGGTTTTTATAGGACTTTTCCTGATTGTTATTAGTCGATTGGCAGGGTTAGTGCTCCCTTGGCAAAGTAAAGTTTTACTGGATGATATCATTCCTACCAGTAACTACAATGCACTCATTACTCTTTTAGTATATGTCGGATCAGCATTGTTAATCCAAGCGGTTTCTTCTTTTTTACTCACCCGAATATTAAGTGTACAGGCACAGTATTTAATTGCTGAATTAAGGGCCCAAGTACAAAAAAAAGTACTTTCCTTACCAATTCGTTTTTTTGACAACTCAAAATCTGGAGCCCTGGTATCCAGGATTATGACAGATGTGGAAGGGGTTCGCAATCTGATCGGAACAGGACTTGTACAATTAGTAGGAGGTACGTTTACTGCTATTGTCTCTCTAATCATATTGATATCTATTAATCCCTGGATGACACTGTTCGTTTTATTTCCGGTTTCTATTTTTGGGGTGATTGCCCTGAAAGCTTTTGGGTATATCCGCCCTATTTTCAGAAAAAGAGGTGTTCTTAATGCCGAAGTCAAAGGACGTTTGACCGAAACACTGGCAGGAATCCGAGTAATCAAAGGGTTTAATGCAGAAAAGCAGGAAAGCGAAGTATTTGAAAGAGGCGTTGATCGTTTGTTTCAAAATGTAAAAAAGAGCCTGACGGCCACAGCATTTATGAGTAGCTCTTCTACTTTTTTATTAGGAATTGCTTCTGCTGGAATTATGGCTATCGGAGGATATTTTATGATTCAGGGAACTATGACCACTGGGGATTTTTTATTCTTCACACTGGTATTAGGCTTTATGGTTACTCCAATTGTACAAATGGGCAATATCGGGAGTCAACTTACCGAAGCATTAGCTGGATTGGACAGAACTGAAGAATTGATGAACCTTCCTCCAGAAGAAGATCCGGAAAAAAGAACGGTACATATTGATCGTATGCAAGGGGATATTATCTTTGATAATGTATCCTTCTCTTACGAGGAAAACAAACAAGTAATTCACAATCTTTCTTTTTCGGCTCCTTCAGGTTCTGTAACTGCACTTGTAGGAAGTTCAGGATCGGGAAAATCTACCATTGCAGGACTGGCATCTTCTTTTTTAACTCCTAACAGGGGTACAGTTACTATTGATGGAATTGACTTATCTACTGTCAATTTGCAGAGTTACAGACAGCATCTGGGAGTAGTACTACAGGATGAATTTTTATTCGAGGGTACTATTCGGGAAAATATTTTATTCCCGCGACCTGATGCTACAGAAGCACAACTAATCAATGCTGTAGAAGCTGCTTATGTCAATGAATTTACAGACCGTTTTGAAGATGGTTTAGAAACCCTTATCGGAGAACGAGGAGTAAAACTCTCTGGGGGACAGCGACAGCGAATTGCCATTGCCAGAGCTATTCTTGCTGATCCTAAAATTATCATTCTCGATGAAGCAACCTCCAGCCTGGACACGGAAAGTGAAGCGTTAATCCAGCAAAGTTTACATGAGTTAATGAGAGGAAGAACTACATTTGTAATTGCGCACCGATTGAGTACCATCAAAAAAGCAGATCAAATTTTAGTCATTGAATCTGGGCATATCGCTGAACAAGGTACTCATGAAGAATTAACTAATACACAAGGCAGGTATCATGATTTATATACATACCAGGCCCGGATATAAATATAAAAAGTTGCCATAAAAAAATGACAACTTTTTACACATTACGTACAGTTTTATCCCCAATCCCTTAAAAACTACTTTGATCTAAATGTATAAAAGCAGTTTATTTACTGTATTTTTTGATATTACAGAAGGTATGAAACAATACTATAAGGAAGTCACCCTCCCTTATTTTAATCGTTTATATGCTAGACCTACCTGCATCGTTTCTCCTTCATTTTTGATGGTTTTGATCAATAATAATTCTCCCTTAGAAAATGAAACAATAGCAGTTCCTGCATAATATGAATTTACTAATTCGGTTGCAGAATTGGAGATAAATTCTCCCATAGCACCAAAATCATCCAGTTTTAGTGCTAGCTTATTTCCTTTTTCCAAATTCCATGTTCCTGGCAGAGATATACTTTTATTTATGATCTTGCCCTCCTGTTCTTCTGTATATTGCAATTCTACTTTATAGGTATTGTCTTTATTAAACAGCAGCTTCTGTTTTGTGTCAAATCCCGGAATTGCTTTTCCCGAAGACACTTCTATTGCTCTTGTCATTTCCCATTGTCCGAGTATCGTTTCTGTTTTTATCGATGTTACCTGATCATCATCACTTGAACAGGCACTGATCAAAAAAACAATAATTACAAAAGCGATATAACTGATTTTTTTTCTAACTAATTTCATGTTTAGGTTTATTTGTCATTATAATTTAATATTGAAGCGCTTCATATACATGTCGCATTGAAAGCCTCCACCCCCTATTGAACTGAAAAAAAGTCGTAAATCAATTATTACCTCTATTTAATCAAAGAATCTAACCAGTTAAAATACTTCGTATTGGTAAATGTATCCGGGTACTCATGTCCTTTATCTGCTACGATGCTACAAGTTACTTTCCCTCCTATCTTTTTTAATTTGTCACTCATTTCTTCTATTAGTCTAACATCCAACCCTGCATCTTTTTTCCCATGATAGATAAATAACGGAACTCCTATAAAAGGAGTCAAATATTTATCTTCTAAAAAATTAGGATGTTCTTCGTCCAGCCATTCATTTGCCAAATTAGGATGCCCTGCAAAAACTGCTACCCCTTTATATAGTTCGGGATGTTCATAAAATGCTCGTAAAGCTCCATACCCTCCCATAGAGAATCCTCCTATAATCATACGACTACGATCTACTGAAAACGAACTGGTTACTGCTTCTATAGCTTCTACAATATCTCGTTGTGATTCTTCATAAGCGTATGCATTATATAAATCTCTTGCCAAGGGAGCAATTTCTATAAACTTCCCATTACTCCTCGCTTTTTTTAACAAACTTTGTTCATCCCTACCGCTACCATGTAGAAAAACTAATAACGGATATTTCTTAGCCGGGTCATAGTTTTCGGGTAACTTAATTGAATACGGTTGATAACTTTGATCATATTTTGATTTAAAAGCTCTTCGGTACGGTCCCGATATCCCTTTATAGGGATCAGTTCCTTGCTTAAAAACATTGAATTTTTTTTCGAATTCTTTCCATAAATGATGTACTGACTCCCCAGATTCATATGGTTTTAATGCCCTATATTTATTTAGTATTTCATTTAATTCGAATTGCAATGTATGTAGTGATCCCATAGGTAACTTCGGTTTATTTTTCTGAATCTCTGTACTGATGTTTTCCCCATCTATCTCCGGACGAATACTAATCACGTGTTCCCCCAGTTTTTTTTCTGTTGTTTGTATCAGTACTGTATATATGCCCGGAGACATTCCTTCTAATCGAACTTGCAGGTTTTCTTTTGTCAAATTATCGCTACTCTTTATCTTATATTCTTTTGTTAATACCTCTTCTTTCTTCTTATTAAAGCAGCTAATACGAATTGTTTCTTCTACTGCCTTTTTAGCGATAGAAGCTATTTCTACGATCAGTGGCTTCCCTTCTTCTAAATTTTTCTTTCTGAGAGCTGCAATGGTGGTTGGTTGAGAAACGGTTTCAGGAAGTTGAAAGGTTATTTTCCGGTATTTTCGTTTTGGTATTTCCTCACTCCAGATTCCTTCATCATCTACTAAAGAATATCCATTGGTAATGTACCCGTGCTCCTGAGAGTTAATCCCCTTGGCAAAATAAATATTACACCCTATTTCCCCGAGAAACCAGGGATGATAGGGTTCTATATCAGACCAGGCAATCAATGCTTCAAAACCGGACTTCTTTCCTGTTGAGACCTCCTGTGATATAGATTGTGTACTCAACGGTTTAGTGACCTGATTGAAATTATAAGCCATAATTCGCTGTCGATCCCAATGATTCTTTTCTTTTGAAGGAGAATATGATAATTCATAGTATTCATCCGTCAATGAATCTTTTTTAGGCATTCCTAATAAAATTTTATACCCATCTCCCCATAGATATCCTCTTCTGTGATAACTGATACGATCCTCTGCTGTTTCTATATAGAGATATAAATGTGTAGCAGTATATCCCATTCTATAACGAACAGGGACCGTATCCGTAACCGGATTGTCAAACTGCCAGATATATGTAAACTCTTTAGATGGTAATGATTCTAAAAAGGCGTCTAATTTCCCATCAATGACAGGGGTTCTTTCTATAAAAGTAACATCATGGGAAGGTTTCGGATTATTACAGCTACAGAAGATACTCAAGCCTATAATACCAAGTATAGTTTTTATAAGATAAACATAGATAGGGCGAAAATTCAATGGTCTTATACTCATCGGTATCTTATTTATACGTTCTTTTTCTAGCGACACCCTATTCTCATTTTTGTTACACTTTTATCATTTCATAATAGCTAATTTGATTATCGGTTTTCAGAAATTAAAAAAGAATACATCTTGGAATGTATCTGGTATTTGATTATCAAAATTTAAATCCTCTAAAGCTTCCCTTAGTTAACATCTATTCTCCAGATACTCTCCTATATGCTTATACCGAGATCGTATATGAGTAAATAAAAACCTGTATACTTTGTTCTTTCTTTGCTACTACATGGAGTACATCAGGAGTTTTTTAAAAGATGAAGTTATTTTGACGAGGTAGTACTAATGTAATGATGGAGGTACCCTTTTAGCTGTAAATGTTTTAAACACCCAGCCTTTATAGGCTCTGATATAACATACATTAAGGTCGTCACTATTGATCCATACTTTTACGGTGTATGTTTTCCCACTATCCGCATTATAAATAGTTCCTCCAGACAGTTCTCCTTCATTATATGTCAACTTATCTAAAATAATCATACCTACAATCGGACGTCCCCGAAGTTCTTTTACCGGATTTTTATTGTCTAGTCCATTGAGATTAGAAAGTGGTTGTGCAGCTCTTTTATAAATCTTTCCATAGAACACCTGTTTCTCTTTATAAATTTCAATAACAGAACCTCCTTTGATTTCCCATTTTCCGATATAGGCTTCCTCATCAACAGTCGCAGGGCACATAAAAAGGAATGGAATGATAAATAGTATGATATACTTCATTGTGATAAACATACCAATTAAATTGGAGTATTCCCAAGATTATTATGTAATATTATTGCTAGCTATCAACATTTTTCTGTGTTTTTTTATATCAGAAAGAGCCTGTTCGCGAGAAGTTATTTCATTCTTGCTCTGCTATTTGCTTTAAATCGGGGATAATCGCCTCCCAACCTTTTAGAGATTCTTCATATCGTTTTTTTCCAGTTTCATTATTCCGAAAGTTCTCTTGCCGTAACCTAAGAATCGTTCCTTTTCCTTTGGCAATAACTTCATAAGTCATAATCAGGTAATTTGCTGGAATATCTTCTAAATTCATATTAGGATCAAACATCGAGAAAGTAACTTTCTTTCCCTGTTCGAGCTCTAGAATGTTTCCTTTGACATATACGATTACCTCTCCTGTATTTGTCTTTCCTTTCCATAGCATTGGAGCACCTACCTTCCACTCAGATATAAGTTCGCATCCAAACATGTATTTTCTGGTTTGTTCAGGATTGGTTAACACTTCCCATACTCTTTCCTGTGATACTGAAAAATGGATTTCTTTTTCTATTTTCATCTCCTTGTTTCTTTTTGTTGACATACAACCTGTCATTGCGAATAGCACTAGTAACCAGATGTATTTCATTCTTTTTATCTATTGTTAATATTGAAACAAAGATGTTTTTTTTCTTGTTTTTTAGAGGGTACTATCAGGAGAACGTCTTATACTATTGGGAGTTTTTCCAAATTCTTTTTTAAAAGCTTTCGAAAAATGCTGAGGAGAACTATATCCTATTTCATAGGCTATTTCTTTGGCAGATTTTTGTGTATCTAACAGCAGACGTTGTGCTATACACATCCGATTATGGTGAATGTATCCAAAAATAGTTGTTCCAAATAGTTCTTTAAATCCTTTTTTTAACTTGTACTCATTAAGGGCAACTAATTTTGATAATTGGTAGATTGTTGGTGGTTCCCCCAGTTGGTCTGTTAGGATCTCCTTCGCCTCGAATAGTTTTCGTTTATCTGTATTGGTCTTAATAAAAGTATTCGATGTTTTTGCTTCGTATAATGCTGCCTGAAGAACCAGAAGTTCAATGCTCTTAGATAGTAGAAATAGTTTTTTTAATTCCCCGCCAAAACGACAATGTAAGATTTCGTTAATCACCTGATGTATCTTAAAGCTATTTGGTCGCCACTCATCTGACAATACAGCATTTTTTTTGTCAATAACATTTTCTACCAGTCGCTTTAGCGCATCATTACCATGTTGCGCTATCTGGACAAAGGAATCAGGAGTAAAATTAACTCCAAATGTTTCGATTTGCTTGCTTTTTGCACATACCTCTAAATCCAGCCCATCAGAGTACATTATATTATTATGATGCCCTGTAAACGTATGAGCAGTTTGTAATTTTTGAGAGCTAAAATCATAATCCCCTTTCAATCCAAAATGTAAACGAACAGCTTCTAGCTCATTTACAGAACGGTGCTTTTCTAAAGAGGTAAAATGAATGATATTATGCGAAATCGAAATTCCTTCCAGCTCCCATTTTTGAGTAGTTATATGTCTATTGTCTGCTTTCAATATTCTCTGACATGTATACTTTCAGGATAAACCCTGAACGTAGTTTAGAGTAAACATACCAATTAATTAAAATATTCCCAAACTTCCTGTATCGTCTTGTTTTTCAATTTCAATGTTTTTTATATCTGGTTATATTTTTTTAAAAAAAGGAGACTATTTTTGTTTTATCTACATCCAAAGATCTTTTTATAAAAGCATGTAATTCTTCTTTTGAAATAGCACTCAAGATGGCTGGGAATTTTTCTAAATCCTCAATTTTTTCATTGTTAGACAAGCATTCTATTATGTAAGAGTTCCAGTTATAAATATCTGTATCAGAAACGATCATATTATGTTTTAATGCTACTCCATTTTTATAATATTTCAATTCTTTTTCCTGTATTGGAGATGTTATAATATCCTCCAGCACTTGCTGGGTTATTTTTTTTGCTTTGTCGATTTTATCTGGAGTGCAATCAAAATGTATTTCTAAAACATAATTAGAGGCTGGATAACGTTTTTTTTCTAATTCTACAAAGGGAGTATACGTCATTCCATGTTGTTCTCTTAATGTCTTAACGACCCTGTTTCTTATAAGACGCTCTGTTAGAGAAATTAGTATTGTATTTCGTACCGTTGGGGTATACCCGCCATATAATACAAAACTGATACTAGTGGTATTCCTTGACTTTTGATCCTTAATGATCAACTCTTTTTCATGTTCTGAATGAGTGAATAATTCTTTATTTTCCATCCGATTATTATTATGTGGAAGGTTTCCTAAATAGTTATTCAAATATGGTAAAATACTGTCTTTATTAAAATTACCTGTTATAATAAACCTCCAGGAATCTGCATTAGCAAATGCTTTCTGATAAAAGTTATGCATTTGAGAAAGGTTCAGGTTTTCGAATTCCTCTTTTGTTTGTGCACCATTTCTATTAGGAAAATAGTTCTTTTTTAGCTGATCAACTTTTCTTTTGAAAGGGCTGACAATAGAAAAATGTGATGTACGTTTCTTCAATGCTTTAATTTCATCCTGAACAACAGTAGTAAACTCTTTCTCATTAGTTTTTGTTGCCGTCATTTTTATAAAAAGATACTTAAAAAACTCTTCTAACTGATGATGTGGAGTACTCGCATGTATATTCCTTTCAAATTCGGAGATGGCAAAGGAAACACTAAAATCTTTATCACTTAGATACTGTTCTAAATCTCGATCAGTAAGGTTTCCTATGCCTCCTAACTCTATATATGGTATAGTAGATTCATATTGATAATACAAACTGTCTGATATGGAAGATGTCCCTCCCGGTGCCAAGCCTACAACTTCTATAACATCCGTTTCGCTCTTAACAGGTTTCAATACTACGTCAAGTCCATTTTTATAAGTTAACTTGGTGATCCCTAATTTCGGATAATACACAGATGACAAAGCTTTTTCTTCTTCTATTTCCGGCACTGTTAATTTCCTGTTTTTTGATGTTTTTTTTAAGGAGTTTTTTTTCCTTGCATACTTCTTTATCAAAGGAAGAATATTATCGGCATCAAGTTGTTTCTTCAACTTTCTAAACTTTTGCAAAGAAAACTTATTCTTAGTATCATCAGAAGCAGCTTGTTCGAAAAAGAGCCTCATTGTATTGGAATCCCATAGTTTTTGAGCTTCATTTTTAAAATCTCTAGAATTGATATTGGATAAAATATGGTGCTGAATAATACTGTCTTTTTTTTCTAAAAAAAAGGAACCGTTTTTATCTAAGTATTGATCTAGATACTCCTGAATATAAGTACCTGATTGTTTAAAATTATCTTCTTTATATGTTATGAATTGTTGATTTTTTTTCAAATGATATTGTAATTCATTTTCGGGAACTCCATATAGTGCAATTCTTTTAATTTCTCGCAATATATTCTTTATTGTCATTTCGGGATTTGTCTTTGGATTACAGGAAATAGTTGTGTAATTAACATCTGCCATAAAATACCCATCTGTCAACTTAAGTCCATCAATGCTTTTAGAAAATAAGGAGTCGGTCCTCTTTTGTAGAATCCTTCCCAGCATCTGATATACTATTTTTCTTCTCAATACATCTTCTGTCTGTTCTTCGCTCTGACGTTTCCAACCCCATTCTAGAAATAATCTGGAAGATGTATAACTATCTGATATATCAATAGCCATCGCCTCTTCTAAAAATTCATAGATCCCTTCATTGACAGTGCTATTTGTCCTCTTGTTCTTAATAGTTTCAAATTGTTGTTTAATTAATGAGGCTGTTTGAGAAGGGAAGACATTCCCTACAACAAAGACTGCTGCTTTTTCTGGTTGATACCATTCATCATAAAAGCGACCAAGGCTTTCCCTGGTAATATTTTTTATACTGTTTTCTGTGCCAATAGGTAAGCGATATTTGTACTTGCTCTCTCCTAATCTGAACTTAAAATATTCTGATACTTTTGGCGCAACTTTCTTTTCCTCTAAAACAATTCTTTTTTCTGAAGCTATCGCTTCATTATCTAATGACAAACCGTCTAATATATCAGCAAAAAAGGCAAATGTTTCTTCTTGCATTTCCAGTGTTGCTTCTTTTGGAAATTCTATAGAGTATATAGTATATTGATAATTAGTGACGGCATTAAAATGTTTTCCTAACTGAAGTCCCTGCTCATATAGAGATGTTATATATTTTTTTTCCTGAAAACGCTTCCCTCCTTTGAAAGCCATATGCTCTAAAAAATGTGCATATCCAAGCTCCTGATCTTTTTCGTGAATAGCTCCTGCCTTTACTACTAAATAAAACAGTGTTTTTTGTAGTGGATAGGTGTTGTTTTTGATATAATATTGAAACCCATTTTCTAACTTTCCTTTTATCAACTCTTTGGATAATTTCTCCGTTTGAGCATTACTAAAAGTACTATAGCATACAATAATAAGTATCCCTGTGAGTCTATAAAACTTTTGTAAGATTAATCTATAGATGTTATAACTGCTCATTTTGAAAAAACTGTAAACCATACAGGTAAAATTTTATCTTGATTGTAGTAATCTACCTCGGTACAAGCTCACGAGATATTACATAAGAAATGGATGTTAATTCGGAGTACCCCTCTGAGCACTTAGACCTCGATTATCAATTAAACAAGAGAGCTTTGTCTTTTACGGGTTTATTTATTAATGAATACTTAATTTTTTGACCTTATAATAATACAAAGCTCTCGGTACACCGTTATCTATATACGGTTAAAAACTATTGAAGTTTTTAGTCTTTATGGAATTTTAATAAGGAGAGGTATAGGTTACTTTTACAATATCATAATCCCCAGAATTGGCATGATCTATATTAAATGTAAACTGCATAACCTTATCTGTATTATCATAACTACTTGTCGGAGTAACCCAGTTTGTTTCGTACCAATCATCTTCTAAAATCGTACTATATCCAATATAATTATTAGGATGTAAAGATCCTCCTGAAATGATATGGTTCGTGAGATCAATATTTCCTTTAGCTAATTTTTCGAGCTCATCCCACAGCGGGAACTCATACTGAAAATCAACTGCTGATAATCCTTTTACACGCTGATCATCAAGAAAATTAGTATAAATGTCATGCGCTCCATTTTCTTGTACAAAATGAATCGTATTATCCTCCTTAAATTCTAAATTATCTACTATCACATTAAAAGAATACTCCTTATTCAGCCACTTAGTTTCACTTTGATTTCCTATTGCCTTTAGTACTTCTTTTGCTGCAGGGTTGACATTATCATCATTAGGAGCGTACCAAAACCCTGTATTATTTATTGTTTCATTTCTAAAGACATATTGCAGGTATTCAGAAAGCCCAAAAGCATTATTTGTCATTACTAATAAAGGTTTTTCTTTAGTTGCACTTTCACTCAGTGTAATAAAAGTAGTTCCCGTGTACGTTTTGGTAGTAGCCTGATCAAAAGGGGAAAAACTTCCATTACCGTCTGTCTGAACAGTTACTTCTACAGGGATCTTTCCAATCCAGGGAGTAAGATCAATTCCCTTTGTTTTGTAATATTCTAATAAGTCTTTTTGTTCCTGAGTAAGAGGTGTGAAATCCGCTTCAACTTTTATTGCTATAGCTTCATTACTAGATAATGTTATTTTATTATCAATTCCGGAATAAGAAGTTAATTGTATCGGGAAGTTTTTATCCTCAGACAATAAATTTTCACTATCTGGTTTTGCTGGCATTGTGATTTTCAGTACCCCTTTTGTCGTATTCTTTTTGATGATCACTGGAGCATCTATTGCTAATAAAGAGGAATAACCTGAAATATCTTCTAATGAAAAATTAAGAGTCACCGCTGAATCAAATGATTTACTCAAAATAACATCATAGATAAAATCCGTAGCTTCCCCTTCTGTCGCTGATGAATTTCCTTTGTTGATCAGTGTAACTGAGACATCCCCATTAAACTGCGCTGTACCATCATCATCGCTATTACAAGATGTAATAAGCATTACTCCTAGTAATGTATATAGTATTGATTGTATTATTTTCATAAGTATTTACGTGTTTTAAATTAATTTTTCCCATTCGGGGTTTTGTTGTACTCTTTTGTTTTGTCTTATTTCATTTTCAGGGATAGGAAATACCCATCTAAAATCATCTGTAGATATCTGGTCAATGATAGCATGGTCGTTAAAATCCACTCGTTCCAGAAGGAGTCTATTCCGCTTTAGGTCAAAATACCGAATTCCTTCACCGAGAAATTCTTTTTGTTTTTCTCGTAATAGATCTTGTAAGAAAATTGATCCGGTTGTTGTAACAGGGGAAGCATTTCTAAGTGATAAAAAGGAATTTAATGCTTCTCTAGATTCTTCTTCTCTGGATAACTTATAGAGTGCTTCTGATTTAATAAAATGCAGTTCTGCCAATCGTATTCCTACTATTGGTTTTGGAGTCTCATCTACCAAAGAATTTCTGTATTTTCCTAAAAAATCCGCACGTATCACCGAGTTATCCAACT
This sequence comes from Aquimarina sp. TRL1, assembly GCF_013365535.1. Lineage (NCBI taxonomy): Bacteria > Pseudomonadati > Bacteroidota > Flavobacteriia > Flavobacteriales > Flavobacteriaceae > Aquimarina > Aquimarina sp. TRL1. Next base: position 5,255,432 of record NZ_CP053590.1, read on the forward strand.
TCCTGAAATCATCTTCCAGAAGATTAATATCCTTTCTATAATCATTAATACCATACGTAATAGAAAAGTGTATATAATACTCGTACTCCCCGCTTATATTATCAAAAAGAGAAGCATAATTAAACTCCTCATTATCAAACACCAACAATGTTTCTTCGCTATTATCAGGGGATCTCCACAAGCTTGCATAACTCTCCTGATTTATATTCCTTTTTAATAATTCATCACAGAGTACAATCGCTTTTTCATATTTATTCCAATGCAGGTATACTCTGGCCAGTAATGCCTTAGCACTATTTTTTGAAAACCTGTATTTAGTTGTTGTTTCGGGAGGAAATAACTCAATTGCTCTTAGTAGTAATCTCTCTATTTCCCGATAGGAAGCTTCCATAGTAGCTCGGGATTTTTCTTCAGAGGCTATATTATCCTTTAGGATAATTCCATCCTGTTCCCGTGTTAAATATGAATACCTCGGAGCGTACAATTGTGTGAGATCCAAATAAGAAAATGCTTTTAAAGCAAGCGTTTGGGCATGAATAAAATCAAGTATTTCTTCTTCTTTTGAGTTGGTTGTCTGAATGGATGCTATTTGGTTTAGCAATACATTTGCCCTGCTTATGGAGTGATAATAATCCTGCCATAAAGAAGCAGCCCATACAATTAACTCATTAGTTTCCCATCTGTACAAATTAAAATCAAACGTATTTTCAGAAATTGTATGATTGGGATAAAAGTCATCAGCCAGCTTAGAGAACATGACTTTATCTTTTGGGTATGAATTATATATTCCCGATAAAGTTTCATTGGCTATATCTATATTATCAATTACATCTAGCCCTGTAATTTCATCTTCTACGGGAATATCCAGAGAACAGGAAACTGATGAGATAAAAATAATGATGATACCGAATACTCTTTTCATAATTAAAAACTCAAATTTGTTCCAATAGTAATGATAGGTTGAACTGAACCTACCAGATTTGCAGATTCGGGATCACCTCCTCCAAAGTTTGACCAGGTAGCAATATTTTTCAATTGCACATACATCCTAAGATTGTCTATATTTTTTCCAAAAGCTCCTAAGCTTCGGGTGTTAAACTGATGACTAAGCATAATATTATTAAGTCTAATGAAATCTGTTCTTCCGACTGTTCTGTCTGAAGCATAGCTTAAGTTTTCGAAAATATTTCCTGTGCCCAATGTTAATGAAGGATATAATCTTCCTTCATCTCCAGGTTCAAACCATGTTTGCTGTAACTGTCCTCTTACTGCATTTTTATTGGTATCATCATCTACTAAAACAACAGACTGATTGTTATAAACTGCTTTTCCTCCAAAATTGAAATAAAGATCAAAAGATAATTGCCAGTCTTTATATCTTAGACTATTGAACCAGCCTCCTGTAAAAGGTGGAGTCGCATTCCCTAACACGACAAAATCTTCTGAGTTAGGTTTTTCCAAATTTCCATGAAACTGGCTTCCATCTACACGCCGGTATCTGGGAGTTCCATCAGCAGGAAAAATTCCAAGATTGACTAACCCATAAATTAAATCTGCCGATTCTCCTTCTTTATAATCCGGAAAAGGATTATTACTAAGTGTTAATTCGGTACCTTCGTATAAATCAATAATTTCATTCTTATTATAAGACAAGTTCCCTGAAGTACTCCAGGTAAAAGTATCTGTATTAACTAATGTGGCATTTACTGACATTTCGATTCCTTTATTTTCCAGTATCCCAACATTTTTTAATTGTTCTGAAAATCCGTTAGAAGGAGCAACTGGTACCGTAAGTAGCATATCATCAGTTCTTCTATGATATACATCCAAGGAAATATTTACATTACTCCCAATTCCAATATTCATTCCCACATTGACCGAAGTATTTTTTTCTGGACGAAGTTTATCATTAAATAAGCTTTGCAGGTAAAACTCTCTAATACCTAAATACCCATCATCACCATATGAAAATGTAGGTACTGCCAGAGATGCTGTAATTCCTGCCAAGCTTGCTGTTACTCCATAACTCCCTCTGAATTTCAAATAGCGTATCAACTTATTCTTAAAGAAACTTTCTTCACTTACTGTATATCCAATCCCTGTTGCCCAAAAGGTATTCCACCTTTTGTCTCTTGGTAATAGTGATGAGCCGTCTATTTTATAACTTCCATACCATTCTAATTTATCATTCCAGTTATACAGGCTTGAAAACCCAAACCCTAATTGGGCTTCTGTTGTTTTTTTTGAAGCTGTTCGTGATCGCCTGGCTCCTTCAATATCATTATTAATTCCTGCACCTGAATGTAAATTACTAGGAAGTCCGTATCCTGTAATCCCTATAAAATCGGAGCCATTTCTATAATAATCCACATTAGCACTGGCTGAAATAGTATGTCGCCCGAAGAGCTGCTGATAATTTAATCGGGTATTTGTACTAAAATTAGTCCCCATTGTTTTATTTTTTGTAGCCTTTCCTCTTTCGTTTTCGGGAACTCCAGATGTTATTTCAGAAAAAGCATTTTTTGGTACAATTGCTAATGCCCCTTGATAGACATAATCGATTCCTATTACAGAGGATAGTTGTAGGTTTTTTGAAAATTTTGCAAATAGATTTCCTGAAAAATTAAATCGATTCTCATCAGCTGTTTTACTGTATTGATTTACCAAATCCGAAAATGTTCTGCCAGGATACGATATTAGTTCTCCGATATTGTTTGGTTGCTCATAGGGGTTTAATTCGTATATTAACTGAGATGGTGTATATGAAGATGAATTAGGAGTAGTGTTTTCTGAGACGCCAAAACCTGCATTAAACATTATATGCACATCTTTTAGCAAATTATATTCGTAATTAAGTCTTCCTGTAAATCGATGAATTTTATTTCCTTCAAACTTTCCTCCTTGTTGTGTAAAATTACCGGATATATAAAATCTATTCTTTTCATTTCCTCCACGGATACTAAGATTATAGGATTGATATGTATCAATTCTCGTTAACTCATCGAACCAATTGGTATTTATTTTTTTTAATGAATCTAATTTTTCTTTTCCTCTTGTGATACGTTCTTCAAGCCTTGGGTCATTCGGAAAAAGCTTCCTAAAGTATTCTTCGGACAGATTATATCCGGGGGTATTTATATTTTTAGATAATCGTTCAAACTCCAGTTTTTCCCTTGTTCCCATCATTGCTATACTAGGCTCACCTTTTAATGTTATTCCTTTCTGGAATGAAACCGAATATTGTGTTTCTCCGTTTATCCCTCTTTTACCGGTGATCTCTATAACGCCATTAGCAGCTTTTACCCCATACAATGCATTGGCAGCAGCATCTTTCAAAACTTTGACTTCTTTAATATCATTAATGTTTAATGCCGCAAAAGACGCTGCACTAATCACTTGTCCATCTAAAACATAAAGAGGTTGATTTGCCTGGTTGTCTATTGTAAACCGGTCTTCTGGTGCAATATCTTTTGTTTTAATTGGTAGCGTTGAAGTCCCTCTTATTCTGATTTGTAACGGTTTTCCTAATTCACCACTACTTTTAATATGTACTCCTGCCACCTGACCTTGTAAAGCTTCAATCATGTTTACAACAGGGCGATCCTTTATCTTTCCTATTGGAATCGTTGTTACGGTCCCTACAGCCTTTCTTAAATCGATATCATTGATATTAGCTTTTGCTATAATCTGTACCTCATCCAATTCAAAAGAACTTGTAGTAAGTTCTATAAAAAGCTTTGCCTTATCTATTTTTTGCTTCTTAGTTTTATACCCTAACGAAGAGAACACCAATGTATCCCCCGCAACTGCCCTTACCTGAAACTCTCCATTAAAATCAGATATGGTTCCGGTATGGTCTGTTGGATTATAAATATTGGTATCTGGTATCGGGGTATGAGTCTTTGCGTCCACAATCTTCCCTTTTACAACAAGTTGTTGTGAGAAAATTTTTAAATGAATAAAGAATAACACGATAATAGAAAGCAACAAACGCATCTTTTTATTTAGATTTAATTAAAATAAAAAAGGGGCGCAAACTTACCCTTATTCAGTAATACGTGCAAGGAAACTTTTCGTATTTAGTTTAAATTAACAACTACTACGAAATAACTTTTTACGGATAAACCTTACTTCCGATTAAAAAACATTACTTTATAAAAGAATAAAAATCAATTGTTTAAAAACAACAATATCACACACATAAGAGTAAAACCTCATAATTCGAAGCTATTTTTTCATCAAAAAAAGCAATCACTTTATTTAATCTTTAACATTTTATTTACGTTTTATTAATTAGCAATATGTTTCCTACAATGAATGGTTTTATCACTTATTGAGTAAAAGCAAACAACTACTGCCTAGTCTACATTACAAAAACGCTCTTTCATCAATTCAACAATCGATTCTGGAGGAAGTTGTTTTCTCTTGGGCAATGGGATGTACTGTTTTATAATTCTTTTCCCTCTTCCTAAGCCTTTGACAATAAAAACTTCCAAACAACTTTGATCTAAAAAGGTCGTTTCTTTACAAAAACTAATATATCCATGCTCATTAGACAATGGTATAAAATGAGTGTTGATTAAAATTCCATCTATCGTTAGTTTAACCTCATTTCTTTTTTGATAATGAATGGGAGCATAATAGTGCCTTTTTTCATATTGATATCGTATTATCAAAGGAGTAAAAATTACAAGTCCCATAAAAACTCCTAAAAAAAATAATGGAACATTGTCTCTATATAACAATATTCCCAAAGCTCCTCCCAGCAAAATAAATAACAATTTGTTTCGTATGTGTTTTTTCCTGCGATATGCTCCATATTGGATATAAAATGTATTCCATTCTTCTTGAGTATAGGACAAAGTAATAATCAATCCACTATTCCTGTGCATTGCCCGATCATATAAATTATGAAGATATCGAATAGACATGGTATGATAGACATATGTCGAAATTCCATATACTACAAATGCCCCTAAACTACCTACATAAAGTAAGGGATGTTGTTCCTGCAATAAAAAAAGTGTCAATCCAAATAAGATAGCGACAGAAAGTATAATCCCTAAAGTACTACATGTCATTTTTATCCCGTAATATCTCGGATACACATCTACTTTCTTCCTTTTTCTATTTTTTGCACTCATATACCTTAATTGATTCATCAAATAAGGTTAATTCGACTCATCATACCACTCCATAATGGGCCAAGCTTGTGTCCACCAAATCCATGCAGCATCTCCTGTACTGTTGAGCAGTTTCTTGAAAAAAGCTTCTTTTTTATACTGGTCAAAACTATGATCTTGTAAAAACTTATCGGCTTCAAAATAAAACCGGGCTCTTCTTATGTATTCTATCATTTCTTCTTTCTGTCCATTTATAGCATAGAAACAAGCAAGATTATAATTAATTCCTTCATGGTTTGCCACATAAGGATTCTTTTTCGGTAGTTTATTTAGTACTTGTTTTAAAAGCTCTTCCCGATCGTATTTTTTATCCAGTACAACAATCCCTCCTATCGCATTAGATATCAAATCGATATATTGTGGCAATTTTCTGTAAAAGGAAGTTTCTCTGAAGTGGCAATCAATTGTATTATCGCAAGCAATTCCAACTGTTTTTTCTCTTTATAATAAGAGGCTACAAGTGCTCTTAGCTCAATAATAAAAGTGACATATTCATAGGAATCTTCCTCTATATCGACAATTGGCAAAATAGCTTCTGCCGACTTTACATCACCGGATTCTATATATTCTTTATATATTCTTTTAATTGAGGTAAAAATCCTGACATATTGTTTTTAAAATTGAATGAATCTAAAATAAATTATTATACCTTATTTTTCTGTATTTATATTAATTTTTGCCCCCGGAGCAATACTTATTTTTTTAGTGATTAATTCCCCTTCTACTTCACAACCTTTTCGTAAACAAATCACACTACTAGAAATAATAGCTCCTTTTATTTTTCCAAAGATAATTGCTTTGGATTTTTCAGAAACTATTAATGTCCCATCTATCGTACCTTTATGAATAAAACGATATGGTGTATGTACTTTGATAACTCCGACATGTTTTCCTTTAAAAATTACATTTTCTGTAAGTTCTACCGCTGCTTCCGAAAATGTTTCTATTTCCTTAAAACTGTATCTACAAAAAAAGAATTTTATTTTTTCCAACAGAGTACTACCTTGAGTCTTCATTTTATTTTTTTACTTCCTGAAAAACTAAATATTCAAAATTTATTTGGAGAGTTAAACGCACGCTGTATATCCCGCGTAAGACACGAACGCCACACATCCCAACTATGTCTTCCATTAATAATACTCAACTCCTGAGGTATCTTTTCTGCTTTCATAAAAGTACGAAGGCTTATGACTACTTCCACAATATCAAAAGGATCGTCATCACCTGTAGAGAGGAAAAATCGTACTGGTAACTGTTGTTTTTTATAAGCTTCTAATAAATATGGATAAGAACAGGCATCCCATTTTTGGGGATCAAAAACACCTTCAGTTGCAAATGCCGGAATACGGCGTGATGAGGATTGTAAAGGTGGCTGCGGATAATAAGCCGCCGGGCTCAATAAAATGGCTGAATGAAATAACGAAGGGTACTTCATCCCCAGACGTAAAGCCCCAAAACCTCCTGCTGAGTTTCCTGCTATAACTCTTTTATCCCGGGTTCTGGGAGATGTATACCGCTCTTCTATTATAGGGATAAACTCCTGTATAAAAAGTTCTTCCATCGGAAGTTCATGATCTATATACCAACTGTTTTCTGCATTAATCGTCACAGCTAATACCGGAGGTATTTTTCGAATTGTAATTAAACTATCTAATAAGAATGGTAATCGTCCCTTTTCGGAATGCATCCAATCTTTTTCACTTCCTCCATGCCCATGTAATACATAAAGTATTGCTAGCGAATCTTTATGCTTTTTGTAGTTATCGGGTAAGTATACCTGATAAGCAATATCTTTCCCTGCCGCATCAGAAAAAAAAGTCGAAGTAACTACCGTAGAATGCTGTGCATATACACTACTTATCATTACTAAAAAGATTCCTATATACCTCATCATATTATTTTCTAAACAACAACAATAGCTGTTCCGTTTTTATACTACCTATTCTCTTATTAACTGTATACTCTATAGCCTATTGAGAAATACTCTTTTTATGCAACTTCTGTACTCGATATAAAGCATCTGTAGCTTGTAACAATTTATTTTTTAAGACCGGGCTAAACTCTGGCTTACTTTGTAAAAAGTGAGAAAGTTTTTTATATGCTGCTTCAGAACTGTATTGCCCAATGGTATTATTCAACCAGGATTTTGGGAAAAAAATATCGCCTGTTTGCTGTATTTCCTCTACTAAGGATAAGCTTACATCCAAATGCTTGACCGCTTCCTCCTGTCGCAATGGATGATGTATCAACCGTACCGCTGTCTGAACCCAGGATTCTTTTTCCCGATTAGATACCTCCTTAAACGATTCGAAAAAGGCATCTCTAACCTGAACATCAGAAGACAATGCCGGTAGTAGAAAAGTAAATCGTTTTTTCTTATCTGGATTTTTTAACCCTTCTTGAGTTTTTTGAAGAATTATTTCTTGTTTTTCATGTTCAAAAACAGCTAACTGCATTGCCAAATTAGTAATATCATCTTTATTGAGTAACAACTGATCTATGACTACTTCTTTATTCCAAATTTTGTATAGCCGGTCTTTCCCCGCTGGAGTATAGGCAATAGCGCTATACAACCCGAAAAGAGGCTTCTTTATAGCACTACCTATGTTTGATTGTAATAATCTATATACGGTAGGTTCTATTAGCTCTACAACTTTTGCCTGTTGAGAAACGGGTAGATACTTCCAAAAAAGAGAGCGGATATTTCCTGTCAAAATCCGTATTAACAGGGGTTCTTTTTCTTGATGCAGTGCTTTTATAAAAAATTGAATTGCTTTTGCTGCATCTATTGTTCCTGATAATACGGCTTCGTACATATTGATATAAGAAGCTCCACGAGACACTGCCTTCGGAAGTTTATGAATCAATTGTAATCGTGTTACATCAATTGGAAAAACACCATATCCATATCCATCAGTATTATAGAGTACTGCCTGAGGTTTGGGCCACCCCTGGACCTGATCAATACGAGTATCCTTTTGAGTGCTTGTAATTGCCAGTGTAGCAATACTATCCGGATAAACTAAAGCAATCTCGAATTGTTGCGGCCATATTTTATCCGTTGCATCTTCTGCCTGTTGTGTAATTGTATAAGAAACAATCTTTTCCTTATCATCATAGATGAGTTGATCTGTATAAACAGGACGTCCGGATTGATGAACCCAGACATTACTCCATTGCTTCATATCTAATGGAGTTTTCTCATCCAGTATTTGTACTAGTTGGTTCCAATCAGCATTATCATGAGCATACGTCTGTATATATTCTTGTATTCCTTCCTGAAATGCAGAGGTTCCCATAGCTGTTTCTAACTGTCGCATCATAATCGGAGACTTATGATAGATAATCTGTCCATATAAAGTGCCTGCATCTTTAAGGTTTGGTAATTTTTGTCGTATAGGCGTAGCGCCTCTGGTACGATCCTCACTATAAGCTGCCGGATAATGATCTGCTAGAAAAGAAAGTTCGTGATTGATTGACGGATATACCGGATTCATAATCTTATCTGCCATAAAATTAGCAAAAACCTCCTTCATCCACACATCATCAAACCACTTCATTGTCACCAAATCACCAAACCACATATGTGCTGTTTCATGAGCGATTAGTTTACCTCTTCTCAATTGCTGATTGAGAGTAGCTGTGCTATCCATAAATAATATAGATTCTCTATATTGAATAGCTCCTACATGTTCCATTCCCCCGTACTGAAATCCTGGGATAGTAGCAAAATCCATCTTGGAATACGGAAAAGGATACGCCGTGTATTTCTGTAAAAAATCTATAGACTGTTGATGAAGATCAAATATCTTAGGAATACTACTTTTTATTTTGACAGTATCAGTTTCCCGATACAACATTGTCATATCAAAAATTCCGGGATTTTGCACTTCCTGCTGAAAGGCTCCTACTACAAAAGAAAATAAATAACTACTTATCTTTGCTGTCGTTCCAAATTCATAACGAATATGATTGCCTTTTTCTTCTGTTCTTTCTAAGGGTGCACCGCAAATCACTTTCCAATCTTTGGGAGCATTGATAGTCAACTGATATGCTGCTTTTATATTTGGCTGATCAAAACATGGAAAAAGAGTTCTAGCCCGATCCGGTACCAACAGCGTATACAGATAATCTTTATTCCTGTTAAGCGAAAGTTCTCCTGCTGTAAAATCAATTGCTATACTATTTTTTCCCGCTACCAGATAGGACGCTTCTATAATCAAATGTCCATTTTGATGTCTAATGGTTACAGGTTTTCCATTTACAGAAAGGGATTGAAGCATTTTTCTCTTTTCTTCAAAATCTAATATCAAAGGGGTCGCTACATCTGATATATCTACCTCTAATTGCAGATGAGCATGAATTGGCTTTTCTTGCTCTTTGGGAATATCAAAAGATAATGTATACAGTACCTCTTTTATTTGTTGCTTCCGACTTGCTGCCAATTCCTCGGAAACTCCTTTTGTTACTTTTATTTCTTTCTGAACTGATGAGTTACAAGATATAAACACAACTATCATACACCCAAGCATCATTCGTATAGAAAGAAAAGCTTTTTTGTATCTATGAGAAATCATATGTTCTTTTTTGCGGGGTTATTCAATATGGTGTAAAATAAGCATAATTTTTTCCTTGAGATTTATCTGATACCATTACTTTATAAAAAATGTTTTATTATGATATATTTTATACAGTATTCCTTTCTTCTTTCTTGCTATTTCTACAGTGTCAAAAACTATAAAACTACACTTTATAAAAAAAACAAACACCTAATAAACAACAACTTAACACCCCCCTCATTTTAATATATTCATTTTTGGCATACCCTTTGGTCTATAGAAGATGGTACACAACATTCTTAGAGCAGTTCGGGGTCTTTTCTGAAACCTCTAATGGATGTTGTTTTCCGACTGTGCAAAAGCCTCTTCTCCGTTACGAATTCGGGGTGAGGCTTTTATTTTGGGACTAGTTCATCATTTTCTAAACGTTAAAAACAACAAGAACACTACCGATATATCACGTTTTCACTATCTTGAAATCAATACTGATTACAGTAGATCATCATACAATGATGCAGTAACTATGAAACAGTCCTAATTGTTTTAATGTTTCTACATTCTAAGAGATCCTAAGCTTATAATATGTCTATAAAAATAGTTAATAGCACACTAGATGATATAGAAGAAATCTTTCGGCTATATCGTTTTGCTACCGCATACCAAAAAACAAAATCGGCTGTTCCCTGGCCTGAATTTGCCCCTTCATTAATAACAAAAGAAATCGAGGAACAACGCCAATGGAAAATACTTATAGATAATCAGGTTGCCTGCGTATGGGCTATTACTTTTGACGACCCTTATATCTGGGAAGAAAAAAATGAAGATCCTGCAATCTACATTCATAGAATTGCGACTCATCCGGAATATCGGGGACATCAATTGGTAAGCAAAATAGTCAATTGGACGATCGAATATGCTAAAGTCCACAATAAGCAGTTTATACGGATGGATACCGTTGGAGAAAACCGCGGATTAATTACCTATTACGAAAAATGTGGCTTCGATTTCTTAGGGCTTTCTTCATTAAAAAACACAGAAAAACTACCTGCTCATTATCACAATGCTACTGTTTCTTTATTCGAATTAAAAGTTCCTTAATGACTTCTATATACCTATGCCTACTATAGCACTACAAACCATAATTAAAGCAGATAAAAAAATAGTTTTTGACTTATCCAGAAGTATTGACTTACACAAAATCTCAACCGCCCATACAAAAGAAGAAGCCATTGCTGGAAAAACTTCTGGACTAATCGAATTAGGAGAACAAGTTACTTGGAGAGCAAAGCATTTGGGTGTTTTTCAGACGTTAACATCTAAAATCACTGCTTACCAATCTCCTGACTATTTTGTAGATGAGATGGTACAGGGAGTTTTTAAGCGTTTCAGGCATGAACATCATTTTTCTACAGTAGGTTCCGATACCTTACTTACAGATTATTTTGATTATACTGCTCCTTTTGGTATTCTCGGAGTATGTATGGACATCATTTTCTTACAAAAATACATGACAACGCTTCTTATAAAAAGAAATCAGTACATCAAAACATTTGCAGAATCCGATCAATGGAAAGCAATTCTCAATCCTTATCAAAAGCCCAAACAACCACTAAACTACTAATTAACAGAAAATTAAACCTACAAAAAAGCAATTAATAGGCAAAAAAAACATAAATTAGAGGTTCACAAGTAGTAACCACTAACCCATTTTTTATGTTTCTTAAAACCGAAAGACCATCTCTAGAGAGATTAGATCATGTTGATATCAAGATTTTAAAACTGCTGCAGGAAAACTCTAACATCACTACCAAAGAGCTTGCTCAAAAGGTTCAATTATCCCCTACGCCCGTTTTCGAACGTGTCAAAAGACTGGAGAATCACGGATATATTAAAAAATATGTTGCTGTACTCAGTCCGGAAAAACTAAACAGTGGTCTCACTGTATTTTGTAATATTACCTTAAAACAACACACAAAAGAAATTGGAAATAACTTTATTAAAGATATTAAATCACTTGCAGAAGTAATCGAGTGTTATAACATATCTGGAGACTATGATTTTTTATTAAAGGTTTTGGTCAAAGATATGAAACACTACCAGAACTTTGTACTGAATAAATTAGGGCTTATTGAAAATATCGGTAGTGCTCATAGTACTTTTGTAATGGAAAAGGTCAAACAATCGTATGCTGTTCCTATCTAAAAAAACAGCATTCTTTATTCAATAATTTCTTTAAAGAAGAATTAAGAAACCTACGTTGCTTAATTCTTCTTTTTAGTACACTTTTCTTTGATAAGTTTATTGGTATTATTGCTCACCTTATTTTCTGTTTTTTTCTAAACACCTTCTTCTTGTCTCTCTTTGGTCAACCAAATAAAAATAGTTGTGGCAATTCTGGCTATAATAAAGATAAAAGTCCCTAATAGTGTAGGTAAGAAAGTAGTTTTTAGCCCCCCTGCCAATACACTTGGAGAAGCACCTTCTAAAAAATGAAAGTGATCCAAGGCGCTTATCAGCCCTAATAATTGACTAAACACGCCAATAATTAAGGCTAATAATCCAATCGAATTAATCAACCTACTGTTTTTATCAGTGGGTAGAGATCCTTTTTTAAAATGAATAATTCCTTTTATGATCATTGCAATACACAGCATTAACAATAACATCAAAATACTCATAGAAGTAATACCTCCTTCTTCCATACGCTGATAAACAGTAGAAAAAAAAGAAACTCGTAACAGACTCGTAAATAGTATAGACATCATATTTTATTTTTTAATCATTATTTGAGATCAAAACTAAGTTGTTTTAGGGCTGGCTTCTTTTTTCTGCGACTAACAACGGTTTTTTACTGCTTTTTTACTTGATAATAAGGATTTAGAATATACTTATGTTTGTACTGGCACTGAAATACTGCCCCCCCATAGGCAAACAAAACAATCCCCAAATCCCCTACTTAGCCAGTAGAATCCCTTTTTAAAGCTGTTTTCTATGTAAAAAAACATGTTTTAAATATAAAAAATACAGATATTGTATGCTGATGATTTCTAAAAAATTCATTTTACGCAAGATACAGCAACTTCTGCTTCACAGTATTTTCTGGGTTGGAGTCTTGGTTTTTTACATCGTTTTTTTTGGTCATCAAAGCACTAACTTTCAGTATGTATTTTCTTTTTCGGCATTTTTAATGCCTGTAACCATAGCAACTACCTATACTTTTAATTATTACATTATCCCTACTTACCTCCTCCCTAAAAGATACGGCCTTCTTATTTTATACAGTATTTATACGCTGGTATTATCTACGTATTTTATTATTATCTCCATTTTTTATGGATTGATCTTTTTATCGGAATTAAAAACTGCCGGAATGGCTCCCATGAGCAAAAGTATCCTATTTGTCATGGTAGCTGTCTATCTCATTGTTATATTATTTAGTGCATTCAGCCTGATCAAGCATAATTATACCGCCACAGCCACTAATCAAAACCTACAAAACAAAATTTTAGAAACCCAATTACAATTTAAAAAACAGGAACTTCAGTATCTAAAAATGCAAATCCATCCTCATTTTCTCTTTAACACTTTAAACACACTCTATGGATTTGCTTTAAAAAAATCTGAAGATACTCCGGATATGATTCTTAAACTAGCTAATTTACTTGATTATCTGTTGTACCAATCTAATAAGCCCATGGTAACACTGGAAGAAGAAATCGATCATATGCAGGATTATATTGCTTTGGAAAAAATGCGATTCCGGGATACACTGGATATTTCATTAAAACTGCCACAGGGCAAAAACACCTTAAAAATTCCTCCTATGTTATTCATCCCTTTTGTAGAAAACAGCTTTAAACACGGTCATATCAGCGATGGAAAATTATCTATTCATATTTCACTTCAATATATCAATAAAGAAGTTTGCTTCCGGGTTAAAAATTCTGTTAAATCTTCTCCTGTTAATACTAAAGAAGGTATTGGATTACAAAATCTAAAAAAGCGTCTGTCTTTATTGTACAAAGACAAACATCAACTCACGATCTCACAGACAAATCAATGGTATCATACAGAGCTTCGATTCACTCCCTAGATGACAATAAAAACAATCTACCTATACTGCATATTTTTTTACCCTACCACGCTACAGTATTCCTCAAAACATAACTTAATTAGAACAATTTCATGAAAAATCTTATTTCTTGTATTATCGTTGATGATGAACCTACTGCCCGGGAAATTATTCAATCGCACTTATCCAAAATTGATCGTATTGAAGTATTGATGAGTTGTGCAAATGCTCTTGAAGCATTTAATTATCTCAGCCAACACCAGGTGGATTTAATTTTTCTGGATATTAATATGCCAGAAATATCAGGTATTTCTTTTGCCCGTTCTATTCATAAAAACTGTAAAATTATTTTCACTACAGCTTATAGGGAATATGCAATTGACGGTTTTGATCTTCACGCAGTGGATTATTTGTTAAAACCTATTTCTTTTGAACGATTGTTGCAAGCTGTCAATAATTATTTTGATGTATATCACACTAATATTTCAGATACTTCTGATAAGAATAAAACACATGATTTTATTTTTGTTCGGTCAGACAGACGCATGAAGAAAGTAACCTTTTCTGATATTCTATACATAGAAAGTTACAGCGACTACTTAAAAATTCACTGTATTGATATTGTTATTACAACGCGGGAGACTATTAGCAACATAGAATCGCGATTGCCTAAACAAGATTTTTTACGAATCCATCGCTCATATATCATAGCGATTTCTAAAATTACTTCTTATTCCAATGAAGAAGTTGTCATTGCTCGTAAATCCATTCCTATCAGCAGAAATTATAAACAGGAAGTGTTATCTAGATTAGACACCATATAAAAAAAGCCTTTCAGGAAAAATACTCCTAAAGGCTTTTATTTGTTTTTATTTCGTTCAAAAAAGTTTTGTCTATATATGCAATGGTCTGTTATCCGTTGCAGCCAACGCAGCTTCTTTGATCGCTTCTGTAAAGGTCGGATGTGCATGAGACATACGAGAGATATCTTCTGCAGATGCTCTGAATTCCATAGCAGTAACAGCTTCGGCGATCAGATCTGCGCAACGAGCTCCTACCATATGCACTCCCAGTACCTCATCTGTAGTAGCATCTGCTAATATTTTCACAAATCCATCAAGATCTGCACTAGCTCTCGATCTTCCCAGGGCTCTGAACGGGAATTGCCCTGCTTTATAATTCACTCCGGCTTCTTTTAGTTCTTCTTCTGTTTTTCCAACAGCAGCAACTTCGGGCCAGGTATATACAACTCCAGGAATCAGGTTGTAATCAATATGTGGTTTTTGACCAGCTAAAGTTTCTGCTACAAATACTCCTTCTTCTTCTGCCTTATGTGCTAACATAGCTCCCTTGATCACATCTCCAATAGCATAGATGTTAGATGCAGACGTCTGTAAATGATCATTTACCTCTACCTGTCCTCTTTCGTTTATTTTTACACCTGCTGCTTCGGCATTTAAACCGTCGGTATACGGACGACGCCCTACAGAAACCAAACAGTAATCTCCTGTAAATTCTACTGGGTTTCCTTTTTTATCATCTGCTGTAATTTTTACTTCATTCCCAGAAGTAGTTACACTGGTTACTTTGTGAGAGGTATAGAATTTTACTCCTTGCTTTTTCATTACTTTCTGTAATTCTCTAGCCAGAGATTTATCCATTCCCGGAATAATTCTATCCATATATTCTATTACAGATACTTCTGCTCCCAATCTTCTGTATACCTGCCCCAGTTCCAATCCAATAACTCCTCCTCCAATAACAACTAAATGTTTTGGAACTTCTTTTAATTTTAAAGCTTCTGTAGATGTAATTACTCGTTCTTTATCCAGAGAAATAAACGGTAAGGTAGATGGTTTGGATCCTGTAGCGATAATACTGTGCTTTGCTTCTATTTCTTCTGAAGAACCATCTGCTTTGGTAATTGTCAGATGTGTCGCATCTTTAAATGCTCCTACTCCTTCATAAACATCAATATTATTCTTTTTCATCAAAAAACTCACTCCATCACAGGTCTGATCAACTACCGCTTGTTTTCTGGCGATCATTTTTTCCAGATTGATTTTTACTTCCCCTGGAATTTCTATTCCGTGATCTTCAAAATGTTTTACGGCATGCTCGTAGTGATGAGAAGAATCTAACAATGCTTTACTGGGAATACATCCTACATTCAGACAAGTTCCTCCCAAAGTGGAATACTTCTCTATGATTGCAGTTTTCATACCCAATTGGGCGCATCGAATGGCAGCCACATAGCCTCCAGGTCCAGAGCCGATAACGGCTACATCATATGTACTCATAATAGATTATTATGTTGTGCTTATTTATTTTACTTAAAGCAAATGTACAAATGTTTTCATTCTTACAGAAAGGATAACTTCATCAAATTTATTATTTAGAACAATATTAGTAGTCATCAAAAAGTTATACTTTTAACACAGAACTGATATTGATTTTATTTTCTTTTCAGGAAGCTATAAATTCGATCTCTTTTTCTTTTATAACCTAAACAAATTATGAGATATCTAACGTCGTTATTGTTGCTTTGTATTCTTATTTTATGGAGTTCCTGCCGAAAAGATTTTGAAGCAGATCCCAGTACCGGAAATCTGGAATTCTCTACCGACACCTTGTTCCTTGATACTGTATTTACGAATATAGGCTCCAGCACCTACAGTTTTAAAGTATACAATCGTACCAGTAATGATCTCTCTATCCCATCCATCTCTTTGGAACGAGGAGAAACCTCTAACTACCGACTCAATGTTGATGGTATCGCAGGTACTTCTTTTACAGATATTCAGGTATTGGCTAAGGACAGTATTTTCGTTTTCGTAGAAACAACAACTGATATTACGCAGCAAACCAATGAACTGGAATTTCTCTATACTGATAAAATCTTATTTGATAAAGAAGGAGCCCAACAAGATGTGGATTTGGTAACTCTGATAAAGGATGCTACTTTTTTACACCCTTCACGAAATACTATGACTGGTGAAATAGAAACCTTATTATTAGGCGTTGACAATGACAATAATGAAATACGAATAGAAGGGTTTATTCTCACAGAAGAGCAATTACATTTTACCAATGAGAAACCATACGTTATTTATGGATATGCTGCGGTTCCCAATAATAAAACGTTAACTATTGATGCGGGAGCAAGAATTCATTTTCATCAAGGTTCAGGGCTTATCGTTCCTGATAAGGCTACCCTATTAGTCAACGGAGCCCCCAGTGCGGATGCCGAGATTTTGGAAAATGAAGTGATTATTCAGGGGGATCGTCTTGAAGATAGTTTCTCGGATACTCCTGGACAATGGGGAACAATCTGGCTGACTAAAGGTAGTACCGGACACCAGATAACACATACCACCATTAAGAATGCTACTGTAGGGATTTTAATCGACTCTAACGATGGTACAGATGTCCCTACCCTAACAATACAAAATTCTCAGATATACAATAGCTCTAATGTTGGAATTCTTGCCAAAACCGGACATATCAAAGGAGAAAACCTGGTGATTAATAACTCTGGAGAAGTTTCCTTAGCCTGTACCTACGGAGGGCGGTATGATTTTAATCACTGTACCTTTGCTAACTACTGGGGGTTTAGTGCCAGACAATACCCAGCCGTATCCATTTCTAATTTTATTGAGATTGATGAAAATACTATTGAACAAAAAGATTTGATTCAAGCTGATTTTAAAAATTGTATCATCTATGGGAATGAGCCTATCGAATTATTACTTGGCAAAAGTGATCAGGCTGCTTTTAATTACAGT
Source organism: Aquimarina sp. TRL1 (assembly GCF_013365535.1). Classification (NCBI taxonomy): domain Bacteria; kingdom Pseudomonadati; phylum Bacteroidota; class Flavobacteriia; order Flavobacteriales; family Flavobacteriaceae; genus Aquimarina; species Aquimarina sp. TRL1. Next base: position 5,273,031 of record NZ_CP053590.1, read on the forward strand.
TTCGAACATTGCCTGGTAGGCTTCAGTGATCCTCAGGAACAATTTAAAGACAATCCATTGTATGACTTTTCTAATGAGAACCTCTACAAAAACATGCTCTTTAATGAAGACCCTCTATTTTATAAGCCTATAAAAAACAAGCTTACTATCGATGATTCGTCTCCGGCAAACGGAAAGGCAAGTACTCCTTCTCAGGGAACAGATATTACGGGTACTGAAAGAAGTGTTTCTGCTCCTGATATCGGAGCCTATGAAAGTGCTGCTTTTGATGATACCAAGGAGTAATATGCTCCTCTAAAAACTTCGCATCACGGATTGTGATCATATTTGTATATTTGGATAGAAATGGATCTTGTATCGATTAGCGTACACTCTATTCCCCTTCTAAACAATATATAAAAACTATGACACAAAACAACTTTGGAGTGATCAAATCAACCATACAGCAACAAGCTAAAAAGGGGATTGATTTTATAACCGCAGGAACCATTGTATGGATTGGTATTTCTTTTATCTGGATGCTTGATTACACCCCATATAACAAGAGTGTAATTACATTTATTTTCGGTACTGTCATGCTACCGTTAGCCTTTGGACTATCCAAGGTTTTTAAAACGAATTGGAAAATCAAAGACAACCCGTTACAACCTTTAGGATTATGGCTTAACTTTGCTCAGTTATTCTACTTTCCCTTACTTGTTTTTGTCTTGCTTAAGCAACCTGATTATTTTATCATGGCATATGCCATTATTACGGGTGCTCACTTTTTTCCATACGCCTGGTTTTATGACGAAATTGGATATTTAATCGCCGCAGGCATAATTGCAATAGGAGCACTGCTAATTGCGTTATTATTGCCACAATCAATCTACTACATTCCTATTGGAACTGCTATCATTTTAGCGCTTTTAGCCATCAAGATTATAAGTAGCAACAAGTATTTGTAATATCGTTTTAGCCATAATCAAAAACACATGACTCACTCTTACATTTTCACTTCCAAACGTTTAGGGTTTCGCAATTGGAGATCGGAAGATATAGAAATACTTGCAGCTATTAATCAAGACGATGCTGTGATGGAATTCTTTCCTTATAAGCCTACTCGAAAAGAAAGCGAAGACTTTATGCTCAGAATGCAGCAATCATTTGATGAAAAAGGATATTGTTATTTTGCTGTTGATATTCTGGATACCCAGGAATGTATTGGTTTTATTGGACTTTGTGAACAGACTTATCTCGAAACACCTGCTTCCTTTGTAGATATTGGGTGGCGCCTCAAAAAAAGTAGCTGGAATAAAGGATATGCCACAGAAGGAGCACTTGCCTGTCTAGCACATGGGTTTGATTACTTACAATTGGATAGTATCTATGCTGTTGCTCCTGTGATCAATAAAAAATCAGAGCTTATAATGACTAAAATAGGAATGCAAAAAGTAACGACTTTTACACATCCTAAGTTAAGCGATTATCCCAACTTAAAAGATTGCCTTTTATACCAGAAAAAGCGTTCTTAAAAAAGGGTATCAATAATATGTAATAATGCCTTTTTTTTACTTTGCGCAACAGGTATTGCATGTTTTTGATCTAGAATAACTTCTTCTCTCTTCTTGTAAAAAGAAGTAATGTACGCCAAATTGATTAAAAAAGTTTGATGTACTCTGAAAAAAGAATGGTTCTTCAGATCTTCCTCATATCTTTTTAACGATCTGGATACCAAAATTTCTCTTTGATCTTTCGTAAAAAAGGTAGTATAATTATTATCTGACTTAGCATATATAATTTCTGCCAAGGGTACTACATAAATCGCATCTGCATTTTTTAAAACAATTTTTTTTTCTCCTGACGGTTGCAGATTGTCTAACAGGGAACGGATCTGCAGCTGATATTGTTCATTTTGATGTTCTTTCTGTACTTTTTCTACTGCCTGCAGTAACACCTGAGGGTCAAAAGGTTTCATCACATAATCAATAGCACTGAACCTGAAAGCTTCTATAGCATATGTACTAAAAGAGGTAACAAATATGATCTTAAATTGTATATTTTCAAAAGAACGAAGCAACTCAAAAGAGTTTCCATCTTTCAAGTTAATATCCAGAATGACAAAATCTGGTTGATAACTTATAATCTTTTTTTTTGCTTCCTCAATTTCTGAAGCTTCCGCTACGATTTTGATATCATCAAACGAACGTTCCAGAAGTTCCCTGATCATATCCCTGGTACCATGATCATCTTCTATTATGATACAACTTAAAGAAATACTCATACCTCAAAAGTACTTACAATATCTCTTCTTTTAAAGGGAAATTTATAGAAATAATACTTCCTTTTTCATCAGACTTTATCCGTACTTCTATAGGGAAATTATGAATCTTCTGATAATTTTCCCTTCGTTTTTGAATAATATCAGAACTCATCGATTTATGCAATTTGTTATGATCAGAAGCTCCTTCCTGAAAACCATTACCATTATCTGTAATGGTTACTTCAATGTTTTTATTAACTAACGCATATCGCACATTGATATATCCGTTTTTTACATTCTTAATTCCATGTATAACCGCATTCTCTAAAAAAGGTTCGGTAAACATTGTCGGGATAAGAACACTATCCTGCTGAAGTCTTTCATCAACCTCTATATTATATGCAAATGAATAATGTAATTGTTGTAGGTGCAAATACTTGGATAAAACATCCACTTCCTTTTCCATTATAATAAAATCTTCCTCTGAACTTTCTAATACGGATCGCATTACTGTACTAAAACTAGCCAGATATTGTACGGATTCTTCTTTTTTATTTTTGAAAATATAATTCTGTATACTCTGTAATGCATGGAATAAAAAATGCGGATTTAATTGAGTTTGCAATAGTCGTTGTTGTAACTGCAACTGTTTTAATAATTGTTTATTTTTTTGGTTTCTATTCCATAAAATAAGGATAGAAATCAATAAAAGAGTCAATAGTATTATTCCTGCTACATATATCTTTTGATTCTGAATCCGGGAAGATTTCAATTCATTTTCAGTTTGCAGAACTTCGATCTGTTGTGCTTGTTTTTCAGACTCATATCTTGTAACAATTTCTGCAATTTTTGTTTTTTCCTTGGCTACCTGTAATGAATCGGATAGCTGTACATATTGTTCTGCATAACGCAATGCTTCTTTATATTCTTGTAGTCCATTCGAAGCATCTTTTAAGTTATTCAGAATATACAATTGATTCTCAGGCGGTGCAGAACTCAAGGCTTTGAGAAAATAATGTTTAGCTTTTTGAAAGTCTTTCTTCCCTAAAAAGCAATATCCTATATTATTATATGTATATTCCAGATTCGATTTCTGACCTAGCTTTGTTTTTAGTGCCAGTGCTTTTTCTCCATATGTTATTCCTGTATCATATGCTTTTGTTTCTTTATAGAAATTACACAAATTAGTGTATATAATCGCTAAAAAACCTGCATGGTTTATTTTCTCTGCAATGACGAGTGCCTTTTTAGACGTTGTTATCGCTTCATCATATGCTTTTGTATTATAATGTGCTAAAGACAGATTCGAGAGAATCTGTACTCTTAGCATCGGATTATTATTTTTATACGTCAATGCTTTGGTAAAATAAGCGATCGCTCCTTCATTATTTTTTGACATAGACTGGATACTTCCTATACTCGCATATATCTTACTTAATGACAATGTATCCTTCTGCTGTTCATAAAAGGGAATTGCCTGAAGATACTGTTCTAGAGCTTTTTCTTTTTTGCCTTCGGAAAGGAAGACACTTCCCATATTTTGATGCACTTTTCCTATAAGTATCGAATCCAAAGATGTATCCTCTCTATAAGGTGCTAATGCTGCCGAAGCTTCTTTTAAATTTCGCTGATATATGTACACTCCCGCTTTTTGAATGGCAATTCGGGCATGAATATTTTTATCGGTAGACTGTGTGGCTAATTTTTCTGCTTTCTCGACATAAATCAGAGCACTATCTAATTTTTGAGGAATAAATTTTTGGGATTTAGTCAGTACAGTAGCTACTTCTGTTTCTATAACTGTAGTTTCCTGCCCATACCCTGTTAAAACACTCAAGAAGCATACAACGCTAAAAAATAGCTTTTTAGAACTCATAGAAAACTCCATGCTTTCATTTTTAGATTAATTTTTTTGGAAATATACTACTAATATCAATAGTTTGATCTTTATTTTCCCCTCTTTTCTATACCAAAATAATCAACTCATGGATTTTTAAAGCACTTTATCTAAAAAACCTCCAAGCATTCTCAGAATTTTCCTTTTTTATAAACAATAAAGTGTACTTTTAAGACTCACTAACATTACTAAGACTATGAGTTGGATAAAAGAAATTTCCTATGAAGAAGCGCAAGGGCAGCTAAAAAAGATTTATGATCGCATCAAAGGTCCTAATAATAACATTGACAATGTTTTATCTATTCACAGCCTTCGTCCTCATACATTGACTGGTCATATGGGGCTCTATAAAAACGTACTTCATAATGCTAATAATACTTTGCCCAAATGGTACCTGGAAACGCTGGGAGTTTTTGTTAGTCACCTAAATAATTGCTCATATTGTGTAGATCATCATGCTGCCGGTTTAAAACGGTTATTAAATGATGACAATAAGCATCAAAAAATAATCGATAGTTTTCATAATGATTCCTGGGAAGATTTGTTTCAGGACTTATATCAAGAAGGATTGCGATATGCCAAAAAACTCACCTTAGCTCATAATACGATTACACAAGCTGATATAGAACGTTTACGCAGTCAACAGCTATCCGATGGAGAAATTCTGGAAATTAATCAGGTCGTTAGTTATTTTAATTATGTGAACCGAACTGTAATTGGTTTGGGAGTAGATACTAAAGGAGATATCATTGGCTTATCTCCTAACAACAGTAGTGATCCAGATAACTGGAATCATTCATAAAAATGAATTATTAGGGTATTAAAAAACCGATATAAATATAAAAACCATCTGTGCTTACAGATGGTTTTTATATTTATATCAATGGTTATGAATTAGCTTTGTAATTGATTGGCTACAAACAAAGGCTTATCCGTCATCATTTTATTAACTTTATCTGCTATCGCATGTAAGGCTTCTTCATTTCCTACATTAGCAATCGCGTGATCGATAAGATCTACAATAGTAAGCATATCATCCTCTTTTAAACCTCTGGTAGTTACTGCAGATACTCCAATTCTTATTCCGGAAGTTACAAATGGTGATTTATCATCAAATGGCACCATATTCTTATTAACAGTAATATCTGCTACTCCCAATGCTTCTTCTGCTTCTTTCCCTGTCACGTTTTTATTACGCAGATCAATCAACATCATATGATTGTCTGTTCCATCAGAGATAACATTGTATCCTTTCTTATGAAACTCCTGAGCCATTGCTGCTCCATTTTTCTTTACCTGTACCATATAATGCAGGAAATCATCTGATAATGCTTCTCCAAAAGCAATTGCTTTGGCTGCGATAATATGCTCTAGAGGGCCACCCTGATTTCCTGGAAAAACAGCGCTATCCAAAATAGAAGACATCTTGCGAAGTTTTCCACTCTTTAAGGTAATTCCAAATGGGTTATCAAAATCTTTCCCCATAAGTATCAATCCTCCTCTGGGACCTCTTAATGTCTTATGAGTAGTAGTCGTTACGATATGACAGTAAGGAATTGGATCCGCCAGAAGCCCTTTGGCGATAAGTCCAGCCGGGTGTGCAATATCTGCCATTAGAATCGCTCCAACACTATCTGCTATCTCTCTGAATTTTTTATAGTCAATTTCTCTAGAATAAGAAGAAGCTCCTGCTATAATTAATTTAGGTTGTTCTGCCTTAGCAACTTCCAGAATCTTATCATAGTTTAATCTTCCGGTTTCTTCTTCAACCCCATAAAATACCGGTGTATATAATTTCCCGGAAAAATTAACCGGAGAACCATGAGTAAGGTGTCCTCCATGAGAAAGATCAAATCCTAATATTTTATCTCCTGGCTTTAAGCAGGCATGAAAAACTGCTGTATTTGCCTGAGAACCTGAATGGGGCTGTACATTTGCATATTCAGCACCGAATAATTCTTTAGCTCTATCAATTGCTATTTGCTCCACTTGATCTACAACAGCACACCCACCGTAATATCGTTTTCCGGGGTATCCTTCTGCATATTTATTAGTTAAAACAGATCCAGCCGCTTCCATTACTTGTTCACTAACAAAGTTTTCTGAAGCAATAAGTTCTAATCCATTAACCTGACGGTCTTTTTCGTCTTGGATTAAATCAAAAATTAGTTCGTCTCGTTGCATGAATTTTCAATTTGTATTTTAAAAAAACCAAAAATAGCAAATACATTCTTTAAATTCGATGAAAACTTTATATTTGACATATAATTATACATAAAAAAATCACAATGCCTATAACCGCAAATGACCCAAATAGAAAAACCTGGATAGAAACTCCTGCAAATACGGATTTTCCTATTCAGAATATCCCTTTTGGAGTGTTTCTTACCAGAGATGATATTATCACTATAGGAACCCGAATTGGAGATACGGCCATAGACTTAGGTGCTTTACACCAGTTGGGATATTTTGAAGGTATCCCATTAACAGACGATATATTTTTACAAGACTCATTAAATGACTTTATTTCTGACGGAAAAAAAACCTGGAGATTGGTCAGAAATAGAATTGCCGATATTTTTGATGCTAAAAATGATCAGTTAAAAAACAATGAAGAGCATCGAAAAATAGTCTTGTTCGCACTTGACGAAATCGAAATGCAACTTCCGGTTACTGTAGGAGACTACACGGATTTCTACAGTAGTATTGAACATGCTACCAATGTCGGAAAAATGTTCAGAGACCCTGAAAATGCCTTACTTCCAAACTGGCTACATATTCCGGTTGGATATCACGGGCGCAGCAGTTCTATTATTCCTTCGGGAATTCCTGTGCACAGACCTCAGGGGCAAAAATTAATTAATGGTTCTGATACGCCTATTTTTGGCCCATCCAGATTAGTAGATTTTGAGTTAGAAATGGCTTTTATTACTACAGATGCGAATCAATTAGGAGAGCCAATTCCTGTAGATGAAGCTGAGGATTACATTTTTGGTCTCGTATTATTTAATGACTGGAGTGCCAGAGATATTCAAAAATGGGAATATGTACCTCTTGGTCCTTTCCTGGCTAAAAACTTTGCTTCTTCTATTTCTCCCTGGATTGTAACCCTGGATGCTTTAGAGCCTTATCGTGTAGATGGTCCTAAACCTTTAAAAGAGCAACTACCTTATCTGCAATACACGGGTAAGAAAAGTTTTGATATCAAACTAGAGGTTGCTATACAACCTGAGAAGAAAAAAGAAACTGTAGTTTCCAAAACCAACTTTAAGTACATGTACTGGAATATGGCACAGCAATTAGCACATCATACTGTAAATGGGTGTCCTGTTAATTCTGGTGATATGATGGGAAGTGGAACCATTTCTGGTCCTACTCCAGATTCTTATGGTTCTATGTTGGAATTAAGCTGGAGAGGAGAGAAACCTGTTCAACTAAACGAAGGAGGCAGCCGTAAGTTTATAGAAGACAATGATACTGTAATCATCAGAGGATATTGCGAAAAAGAAGGAACAAGAATTGGATTTGGAGAAGTTTCTTCTCAATTACTTCCTGTTTTTTCTAAAAAATAATACGATCCAACAATTCATAAAACCTCGGACGCTTATATCCGAGGTTTTTTTATTACCTTATTTGGCACCAAAATTGTAACGTATAGTGGACATATAAACCGATCCTATGAAAAAATTATTACTTTTTTTATGTATTACCCTGATATTAGGTTCCTGTAGCAGTGTCAAAAAAAATCAGGAAGCTTTGAATACCGGGAACTATGATAGTGTAATACAAAGCAGTTTAAAACAATTACAAAGAGGGAAAGACAAAAAAAGAAAACAGCCTTATATTCCTTTATTAGAAGATGCTTATGCCAAGGTTGTTGCCAGAGATATTAATACAATTTCCTATCTGGAAAAAGATCAAAACCCTGCGAACTATGAAAAAATATTCAGAACCTATCAGCAGCTAAAATCAAGACAAGAACGCATCAGACCTATTCTGCCATTATTTATAGTAAATGAAAACAGAAATGCTGTTTTTGAAATGAAATCATACGATACCCAGATTATATCGTATAAAAACAAAGTATCTGAATATCTATACACTACTTCGAAAAATGCTTTGGAAAGTGCTCATAACAAAATGGAGTACCGAAAGGTATACGAAGACCTGAATTACCTCAATAAAATCAATCCTAATTACAAAGACGTGAACAGGCTCATCGAAGTAGCTCACTTCAAAGGAACTGATTTCGTAATTGTAAATATGAAAAACAAAACAGATGTCATTATCCCTAGACGTCTTGAAGAAGACATGCTCAATTTCAGCACCTATGGATTAGATGATCTTTGGACTGTATATCACAGTAAAGCCCAATCCCGAATCAAATACGATTACAGTATGGAAGTAGCGTTTCGGGAAATCAACATCTCTCCGGAACGAGTACGGGAAAGAGAACTCTCCAGAGAAAAAGTAATCACTGATGGATGGGAGTATTTACTGGATGAAAATGGCGAGGTCGTAATAGATAAAGAGGGAAATAAAGTAAAAGTAGACAAAACAAAAACCGTTCGATGTACTTATTATGAATTTCAGCAATTCAAAGCTGCTAATGTGGTTGGGAATGTCCAGTATAGAAACCTAAGAACCAAACAACTTCTGGATGCTTTTCCGCTAAGCAGTGAATATGTTTTTGAGCATATTTATGCGAATCATTCCGGAGACAGAAGAGCCCTGGAAGATGAACTTGTTCGATTTTTGGGGTTACAGGCAGTTCCATTTCCTTCTAATGAGCAGATGGTATACGACTCAGGAGAGGATTTAAAAAACAAACTAAAAGGTATTATTACCAGGTATCGTTTTAATTAAAACAATATGATTGACCCCGAATTACTTGCAAAAGCAGGTGCTACTCTAAAAAAATATGACAAAGGTGAAGTATTGTTTCACGAAGGATCACATGCTATTTTTTATTATCAGGTAGCTTCGGGAGAAATCAAGATGAATAATTATAACGATGAAGGAAAAGAGTTTATACAAGGGATCTTCGCTAAAGACAAAAGCTTTGGCGAGCCCCCTTTATTTTCAGATTTTAAATATCCTGCAAATGCAGAAGCAATTACTGCTTCAGAAGTATGGTTGCTCCCAAAAGAGAAATTCCTTAAACTGCTAGAAGAGCACCCTACAATTCATCATAAATTCACCAGTACACTAGCCTCCCGACTCTATTATAAAGCCATTATGGTATCGGAAATTTCCACACAAGAACCCGAACATCGTATTCTCCGGATTTTGGATTACTTCAAAAAACAAGAAGCGCAAGGCAATACAGCACCTAAGAGCTACAAAGTTACACTCACTCGACAGCAACTGGCAGATCTTACAGGACTAAGAGTAGAAACCGTTATTAGAGGTATCAAAAAACTAGAACAAAAAGGAGAACTCCTTATTAAAAATCGGAAAGTATATCGCTGATCCATCCGACGCCTTTATGATCCAGATCATAAATTAATAGCTGTCGTCAAGCGTACCTTTGAGTATATAAAAAAAACAACATTATGTACTCAAAATTCCTCAATGATTTCAAAGAATTATACATGGCATATATCCCATTAATGATTATTTTATCCAGTTGTCTGGGCTCTGTAGCAGCTATGCTTATCTTAATGCAAGAGCGGTCTACCTTACAAGTTATAGAATTATCTGCCTGTGTTTTTGTAAGTATGTTCTTCAATGCTTCGATTCTTGCGCAATTAAAGCCTAAATTTGTATTTAATTCATTACTTGTCAGCCTGGGAGTCAATACACTTCTATGCATAGTTAACGCGTTATTCTAAAAACAAATGAAGAACGACATAGAAAACAGAGACGACATTTATCTTCTCATCACCTCTTTTTATAAAAAAGTGAGAGAGAATGAAATCTTAGGTCCCATATTTAATCATATGATTTCTGACTGGGATACACATCTCGACAGACTTACTGATTTTTGGGAAACAAATTTATTATTTGTCCCAAAATTCAAAGGAAATCCGGTAGCTGTTCATCAAAAAGTAGATAAAACATTCAATCACAGTATTACCAACGAGCAATTCGGTATCTGGCTTCAGCTATGGATCACAACACTGGACAACTTATTCAGTGGTGAAAAAGCAGAACTGGCTAAAAACCGAGCACGTAAAATGGCTACCGGTCTGTTCTTAAAAATGTATGAAAAACGCCCCGCTACATAAACTGATGCAACACCTGCGGGGTAATAGCACTATGAGATGCATGATGGACTGTCTGTCCTTTTCTGATAACAATAAACTGAGGGGATTCGTGATACACCTGGAATTTAGCTGCTATTTCTGACGAAATATCTCTGTGATTTAGCAAATCCAAGTAATACAAATCCACGTCTTCTCCTGTCAAATCAAAACTTCTTTCAAAACTGCGAATTACCATTCCACTAATTCCACATCGTGTAGAGTGTTTAAAAATAGCCTGTAATTTGGAATGTGATGCTTTTTCTATCTCATCCAATTGCTCCATAGCAGTTAATTGCTTCCATGGTAATTCCTTTTTGGTCTCTTCTTTCTTCTCTCCTGACCCGAAGATTTTATCAAATATCCCCATAAATAATGTAAGTATCGTTCTTTATTATTACAAATCTAATGAAATGCTTCTTCATGAAACAGTTCTGTGACAAATTAGTCGATCTACCATACAATTCTTTACAAACTGTCATTTTGTCTTTCAAAAAACCACAAAAACAGACATTTTGACTTCTTTATTACAGAGGTATGTAATTTGATTCCTTCTCAACAAAAGAAAAAGAAAAGCACATATGAACTTTAATAATTTCACCATAAAATCACAGGAAGCCATTCAGCAGGCGCAGCAATTAGCGCAGGGCTATGGTCATCAACAAATAGAGAACGAACATATTTTCAAGGCGATTTCTACCGTCGATGAGAATGTACTTCCTTTTATATTAAAAAAATTAAATGTCAATTTATCATTGCTACAGCAAGTAGTAGATAGCACCTTACAAAGCTTCCCTAAAGTTTCCGGAGGAGAGCTTCAACTATCAAGAGAAGCAGGAAAATCACTAAATGAAGCTAGTATTGTTGCTAAGAAAATGAATGATGAATACGTTTCTATAGAACATCTCTTATTAGCAATTTTTAAATCTTCCAGCAAAGTAGCACAGATATTAAAAGATCAAGGAGTCACCGAAAAAGATCTTACTGCTGCTATTAATGAAATCAGAAATGGAGAGCGTGTTACTTCTCAAAATGCAGAAGACACCTACCAGTCTTTAAATAAATACGCAAAAAACCTAAACCAATTAGCAGAAAGCGGAAAACTGGATCCTGTCATCGGAAGAGATGAAGAAATCAGAAGAGTACTTCAGATTTTGTCAAGACGTACCAAAAACAACCCAATTCTTATCGGGGAACCCGGAGTTGGAAAAACAGCCATTGCAGAAGGCTTAGCTCACCGTATCATTGCCGGAGATATTCCCGAAAATTTAAAAAACAAGCAAATTTTCTCTCTGGATATGGGTGCATTGATCGCCGGTGCCAAATTCAAAGGAGAATTTGAAGAACGATTAAAAGCTGTTGTCAAAGAAGTAACAACCAGTAATGGAGACATCGTTTTATTCATTGATGAGATACATACACTTGTCGGTGCAGGTGGCGGACAAGGCGCAATGGATGCTGCAAATATCCTAAAACCTGCTTTGGCAAGAGGAGAACTCAGAGCTATTGGAGCCACCACACTGGATGAGTACCAAAAATACTTTGAGAAAGACAAAGCATTAGAAAGGCGTTTTCAGAAAGTTATTGTAGACGAACCAGATACCGAAAGTGCCATTTCTATTCTTCGGGGAATCAAAGAAAAATACGAAACACATCACAAAGTACGCATCAAAGATGAAGCGATTATTGCAGCCGTAGAGCTATCACAGCGATATATCACCAATCGTTTTTTACCTGATAAAGCAATTGACCTGATTGATGAGGCCGCTTCAAAACTTCGAATGGAAATCAACTCTAAACCAGAAGAATTGGATGTTCTGGATAGAAAAATTATGCAATTAGAAATTGAAATTGAAGCGATCAAAAGAGAAAATGACGAAACGAAGTTAAAATCCCTATACGCTGATCTCGCCAATATAAAAGAAGAACGAAATGATATTTTTTCTAAATGGCAAAGTGAAAAAGAAGTAGTGGATGCCATCCAAATGACTAAAAAAGACATTGAGGAATATAAGTTAGAAGCTGAAAGAGCTGAACGAAATGGAGATTATGGCAGTGTTGCTGAATTGCGCTATGGAAAAATAAAAGAAGCGCAGGAAAAACTGGAATCCTTACAAAAACAACTGTTAGAGCAGCAAAGTAAATCATCACTTATAAAAGAAGAAGTAACCAATGATGACATTGCCGAAGTGGTTGCTAAATGGACAGGTATTCCGGTAACTAAAATGCTGCAAAGTGAGCGGGAAAAGCTACTTCAGTTAGAAAAGGAGTTACAAAAAAGAGTTGTCGGACAATCAGAAGCCATACAAGCTGTAAGTGATGCTGTCCGCAGAAGCCGTGCTGGATTACAAGATCAGAAAAAGCCTATCGGTTCTTTTCTTTTCTTAGGAACTACAGGGGTAGGAAAAACAGAATTAGCAAAAGCTCTTGCAGAGTATTTATTTGATGATGAAGGCGCCATGACCAGAATAGATATGAGTGAATATCAGGAGAGACATGCCGTCAGCAGATTAGTAGGAGCCCCTCCAGGATATGTAGGTTATGACGAAGGAGGGCAACTCACAGAAGCTGTCAGACGTAAACCCTATTCTGTAATTCTACTTGATGAAATAGAAAAAGCACATCCCGATACCTTTAATATCTTATTACAGGTACTAGATGAAGGAAGGCTTACAGATAATAAAGGAAGAACTGCTGATTTCAGAAATACCATTATTATTATGACCAGTAATATGGGGAGTCACATTATACAGGAAAAACTAGAAAATATCCCTGACCTGGAAACAGCTATGGATATGGCTAAAACAGAAGTATTAGAACTACTGAAACAATCCATTCGTCCGGAATTTCTAAACCGAATAGACGATATCATAACCTTTACTCCATTGACTAAAGTAGATATTACAAAGGTAGTTGCCCTGCAATTAAAACAGGTATCTGCCATGCTGGCTCAGCAGCAAATTACCTTAGATGCCACAAATGACGCCATTTCCCTTTTAGCAGAAAAAGGGTTCCAGCCTGAGTTTGGAGCCAGACCCGTAAAAAGAGTCATTCAAAAAGAAGTGCTCAATGCTCTTTCTAAAGAAATATTAGCAGGAAATGTCTCTACAGATAGCATTATCCTTATTGATGCATTTGACGATGCATTGATATTTAGAAACCAAACAGACCTAGTTTCTTAAAGCAATTTTGATTAATTTGTGTTAAATAAAAAAGCAATAAGCCATCCGGTTTATTGCTTTTTTTATAAATACCACACGATACATTAATGGTTTCCAACAAGATATCAACAAAAAAACCGTAATTTTGGTGATAATTTTTTCTGAAAAAAGAAAAAGTTTTAACTAAATTGCCTCCGATGAGAACATTTTGTATAACAGTACTATTATTGAGCTGTTTAAATGTAGAAAGTCAGGATCAAAAGGGCATTATTTCTGATATTTCTACAAAATATGAAGTTATTAGAGAGTTGATAGGGAGCAATTCTTTTAGCAAAGAAAACAGTTCTTATTTTTGCAAGGATTTTACGGAAAGTGGGATAATAACTTATTATTACAACAGCAGCGAACTAAAACACATTCTTCACACATATACTCAGAATCATATTAGCCATAAAGATGAGTATTATGTATGGAACAATCAGCTCTTTTTTCAACTCACTACACATACAACTCATTACAAAACATATAAAGAGTCTCCAGACCCTATTGATATTACTCATACGATGGAAAAAAGATATTATTTTGACAAGGAAAAATCTATCTTGTGTAAAGTAAAAGAATACCAAACCAAAAACAACCAACCGATAAAAACCAACTCCGTATCTTCTAAAAAAATACGATGCAATCAAAGTCAGGACATCCTAAAAAAATACAAAATTCTCCTTGACTACAAAAGCAAGAAAAGTACCGATAACTGTATGGTAGCAAGAGAAATGCACTAACCCCTCTCTGCTTTTATAAATTTTAAAAAGAATTAACATAAAAATATACCGATTGGTATTATTTTTTTGATACTTTTGTTTCAGAAGTAAATTTTATGGCGAGTAAAGCAGATCAGACAAAGGCATTTATTATTAAGAAAGTAGCCCCTATTTTTAATAAAAACGGGTATGCAGCTACAAGTCTTAGTGATATTACCAAAGCTACTGGACTCACTAAAGGCGCTATCTATGGAAATTTCAAAAACAAAGAAGAACTCGCTATTGAAGCCTTTAATATGGTCGTAAAGGGAGTACTTCGCAGGATTACAGAGTACCAAAACAGAAGTGACTCGCCTTTTGAAAAATTGACCTTACTTACTAAGTTCTATCGCAACTATTATGATTACATCTATGAATACGGTGGATGTCCTATTATAAATATGGGAGTAGATGCTAATAATCAAAACACAGAACTGTTTGCACATGTTCAGTATACCATAGAAAGAATACAAAAGAATCTGGTAAAAATTATTGAACAAGGAAAAAAAGAAGGAGAAATTAAACCCGCTATAGATTCCTGGCTATATGCTAAACAAATTTATACAATGATCCAGGGAGCCGTATTTATGACCTATACCATGAATGACGAAAACTATCTTTCTTCAATTATGGATAAAGTGGATCAAATGATCCTGAATGAAATAAAAAAATAATATTTTTTTAACCTAAAATATACCGATTGGTATAAAATTATTCACTAACAAAAACAAAGATAATGAAGACCTTACCTAAAATTTTAAACAGTTTTGCCAGAATACGATTTCAAGATTGTGATCCTTTTAACCACCTAAACAACGCCTCTTACCTCAATTATATGATCAACGCCCGGGAAGATCAGGTAGCAGAACATTATCAAATTGACATTTTTGAAATGGCAAAGAACCAAGGAGTAAGCTGGGTAGTCGGAAGCAATCAGATTGCTTATCTCAAGCCTGCATTTACCATGGAGAAAGTATGCATCGAATCACAATTAATCAATTTTGATAAAAACATGCTACAAGTAGAAATCAGGATGCTCAATGAAGATAAAACAGAGTTAAAAGCAGTGTTGTGGAGTACATTCATTCACTTTAATCTACTAAAGCAAAAAAAATGGAACCACAATGAACAGTTACTATCTCTTTTTGAATCAGTTAAGTCTCCTGTTGAAGCAAAAAGCTTTGATGAAAGAATTTTAGAAATTAAATCCAAAAAAATGCAACTTTTTTAGTTTTTTGGCGTCTTATAGAGTACATCAATCAATTAAATACATCACTATGAAATTCTCGAAAAGGATAAATTCTTCCAGAAAAAGAGTTTATTATGTTTTTATTGGATTTTTTATAATCGCCCTTTTATCAATGCTTGTCGTGTCCTGGCAATTAGGCATTTTTGAATAGACCTATTAGGGAAAACAGCAACATTTTTCCAGAATTCATTTAATTTATCATATCACCTATATACAAAGAGACTTCATCATACCCATGATAACGTCTCTTTTATATTTTTTATACCGTATAATAACACCCTATTTCCATCTTCTGAAAGCAAAAAACAGTACTTTTACAATCATAAATAATCAGCATGTTCAGAAGTATCTTTTTTCATTTTTTATTCTTTTTTCTTATTACCCTAACTGCTTGCAAAAGCAGAAAACACATCTCCATAAAGTTCCATGACGAGTATGTTGTACAGAATGATACTGTATTTAGTAGTTCCAGAATTGGAGGGCTTTCCAGTATTGATTATGACCCAAAAAGCGATCAATATTATATCGTATGTGATGACGCCAGACATCCCAGATTCTACAAAGCTTCTATAGAGATCAATAATAACAAAATAGAAGACATCCGTTTTACTGCTCCGATTAAAGTTCAAAACCCAGAAGAAAAAACCCTGGATCTGGAAGCATTGCGACTGTCTGATAATAATACATTGGTTTTTACCAGTGAGGGGTCTGTTAAAAACAATAGCAATCCTGCTATATTCACTACGGAGCTCAACGGTACTTTCATAGATGCTTTCAAGCTTCCCGACAACCTGCTTGCTACAGGGAGCAATGCCCCCAGACACAATGCTGTTTTCGAGGGATTAACCCCTGACATACACAATAAGGGATTTTGGGCATCTATGGAGCTTCCTTTACAAAAGGACGGAGAAGAACCTTCATTCCTGCATCAGGGGGCTCCCGCTAGAATCACTTTCTTTGACAAAAAGAGCAAAACTCCTTCATTTCAATTTACTTACCCACTGGACAAGCTAGCAAGAGATCCAAAAGGAAAATTCGGAGTCAATGGGATTACCGGACTGGTACAAATCACTACTGATCTTTTTATCATCCTGGAACGAGGATATGTATCCGGCTACGGAACACAGGGAAATACTGTCAAACTCTATGTAGCTGATAAGAAAAATGCAACCAACACCCTTCATCAGACCTCTTTATCCGATGCCCCTTATTCCAGTGCTTCCAAAAAATTACTCTTTGATTTTGAAAGCGTCAGAGCAAAATTAACAAATAACATAGTAGACAATATAGAAGGTATTACGATAGGTCCTACCCTTCCTAATGGCAACCCATCTCTCATTCTTATTGCTGACAATAACTTCAATCCATCAGATATCCAGATCAACCAATTTATCCTCATGGAATTGATCATTAAAAAATAATCCTATGAAACACATCTGTATATTTCTCTTTTCCATCTTTATTATTGGTTGCTCCTCTCCCACTACTTCTACCGCATCAGAAACAACAACTTACTTCTTGATTCGGCATGCAGAAAAAGACCTCAGTGACCCCAGAAACCCAAATCCTATGCTTACCGAAAAAGGAAATATCAGAGCAAAAAAGTGGGCAGCTATTTTAGCTCCCTCCTCAATTGATTACGTATACAGCACTCAATTTCTACGAACAAAACTAACAGCTACACCTATCGCCCAAAAAAATAAGGTACCAATAACCACATACGCTCCCAACAAGCTATTATCGAAAGATTTTAAACAAAAAACAAAAGGAAAAACTACCGTAATTATCGGGCACTCTAATACCATCCCTTCTTTTATAAACACGCTATTGCAAAAAAAGAAATACGATGATCTCGAACATGAAGATTACGGCAAATTATTTATTATCAAAATCACAGGAGATCAAATTACAGAAACTGTATTGGACATTAATTAACAGCAATCTTCTTTCAGTACATACACATGAATATCTTCTAAGGCAATAACAGAAACCTGCTTTAATTTCCCGGTCTCAAACAATGTATCCAATTGAGACAAATCTGTATGCAAGACCTCCGTTTTATAATTTTTATAATCTGCAAATCGAATGCCTGAAACCACTCGTGGATTATATCCTTCTCTAAAGCGAATTCCCCCGCCATTAACCGCATATTTATACGCCAGATAGTCAACGGTATAACGCTCTTTATGTATCCAATACATAAATTCGTCTTCATAATCCGTTCCTCCTCCTTCCTGATCAAAAGTTACTTTTATCTTGTAATAAGGTTCCCCCTTTAATACCGTCTCTCCTGCCAGGGTTTTATTCACTGCAGCAGCATTTAATCCATACGGAAGCATTGCAAAATAGTGCACTGAGTTTACCCCATCACTGATTTTAGTCACCAAAGAATCTGCAACTGTAACCGCACATCCATTCACACGCCGCAATAATCCTTTATTACTCACTACATCGTGCACTTCTTTTGTATCTGATACAACCTTGCGCTCCAATTGGTACACTCCTTTTCTTCGTTCACTTCTATACTGTTTCCCTCTAAAGGAAAAATGAATCACAGATTGATCGAATACCGTTCCTCCAGCCTTTTCGATTGCTTTATCTACAATTTCCTGCGCCGTCTGCTGATAAGAAAATACCGAAACATGAATCACGAAAAAAAACGAAAAAAATAAAAAACGAACCATAACTACTTATTTTACTCACATAGTGAGATGTTACAATTTCAGGAAGCCTCCTTACTATTAAAAACTTATTTCTTTTAAAGTACCTCAGTACAAATCTCAAGGTACATCTGTAATAACGAAAGTACTCTTTATTCTAATCATTTATGCTAGAATTTTGTTAAAGCATTACAAGTACGACTATCGTATCCCCCAATAATCAAGGTGCCAATACACTGAAACGTATCGAAAAGGCAGCACTTGTTTTTCTCAACGTCTGTTGTACCTCTCTCTAAATAACCGGTGCAACTTCCAATTCCTCTGCAAACCTTCCCTTCTTACTTTTCTGCACTCGTCAGACCAGATTTAATCCGGTATACTCCTTCATACAAAACCACCCCTTCCTGAGTAGAGATATGTTAACAAAAAAGATTTTTTAGTAATTTTGCAATCTAACAAACCCCAAAAAATACACTCATGAAACATACCCTTATTTTATTATTTTCTACAGTTCTATCAATGACTATTACTGCACAGGAAGCCGATGCTTACAAAAAAGTAACCACCTCATTTACAGAACACTTTAACCAGCAAGATGCAGCAGCTATTTTTGAACTGTACACTCCCGAAACGCAAAATGACATAACAAAAGAAGGAGTCGCTGCCTTTGTAAAAGGATGTTATAGTCAATTTGGGAAATTAACCCAAACCGAATTCCAAAACACTTCGGGAAAAGTACATACGTATACTGCTACATTTGAGAAAGCAAGCCTGTCCATGGAATTATTACTGGACGATCAAGACAAAATAATATCTATTCAATTTGATCAATTATAGGCGAATTTTATAGATATATCCTATAACAAAGCTTTCTTTTCGAGAAAGCTTTGTATTTTTACAGCCATCTTATAAGATGTTCCATAAAATATTACCTCGCTTTATGGGCGCTTACAGCGTTACCGAAATAGTATTAAAAATCAACTCGTGGGTCAGAACAGAATTAATATATTAAACAGAAAGGCAAAATTCGAATACGAATTCTTAGATAAATACACTGCCGGAATTAAACTGGCAGGAACAGAGATTAAAGCAATTCGAGAAGGAAAAGCCAGTATTGCCGAAAGTTTTTGTGAATTCCACAATGGGGGAGAACTATTCGTGATCAATATGCATATCGAAGAATATTCGCATGCGACGTATTTTAATCACAATCCTAAGAGTGAACGAAAATTACTCCTGAATAAAAAAGAATTAAAAAAGCTTGAAAAAGAAGTAAAGAATAGCGGTCTTACCATTATTCCTACCCGATTATTTATTAATGAACGGGGGCTTGCTAAATTAGATATTGTACTCGCCAAAGGGAAAAAGCTTTACGACAAAAGAGAAACGATTAAAAACAGAGATAATAAGAGAAATCTGGATCGTATAAAAAAAGCGTATAACAATTAAAAAAGCCCTTGCAATGGCAAAGGCTTTTTACTTTTTAGTTTTTATCTTCTAACAGCGGGACAAAACGAAACTCTCCAAACTCGTGTTTTTCGAATTGTGTCTCACTTTTTCGTATGAACAAGGTCATAATCTGAGCGTTTTCTCCAACAGGAATCACCAACCTCCCTCCTATTGCTAATTGACTTAATAAAGGTTTAGGAACATAAGGAGCGCCCGCAGTAACAATAATAGCTTTATAAGGCGCAAATTCGGCTAATCCTTTATACCCATCACCAAAAATCAATTGTTTGGGGCGATATCCGATTTTAGGAAGAAACAGTTTGGCTTTTTTAAACAGTTCTTTTTGTCGCTCAATACTATATACTTTAGTCCCTAATTCGCATAATACAGCTGTCTGATACCCAGAACCTGTTCCTATTTCCAATACCTTATCACCACTTTTAACCTCCATTAATTCACTCTGAAAAGCCACCGTATATGGCTGTGAAATGGTTTGATCCGCACCAATTGGAAATGCCTTATCCTGATACGCATGATCTTCAAAACTAGAATCCATAAACAAATGCCTGGGAATTGAATTAATGGCTTCTAACACCTTTTTATCCTTAATCCCTTTATCAATCAATACCTTGACCAGTTGTTTTCTTTTTCCAGCTTGTTTTAACGTATCTTTAGCTCTCATTCGCGTTTTTTGAATAGCCAAAATTACGTAAAGATTTTAAAGATTCTCATACAATTTTACTTCTAAAAGGAATATTTTACATTTTAGATACAAATAAGAATTAAAATTTATAAATAATGTTATTTTTGTCTAAAACCTTGAAATATGCTCAAAGCAGGAGTACTTGGTGCGGGGCACCTTGGTAAAATTCATTTACGTTTATTAGAACAATCAACAAATTATAATTTAGTCGGGTTCTATGACCCCAATAAAGAACAGGTAGCAGCTATTGCCAAAGAATTTGGTTTTACCCCTTTCGACTCTGCCGAAGCCTTAATAGATGCTGTAGATGTGATTGATATTGTCACTCCTACTTTTGCCCATTTTGAAGTTGCAAAGAAAGCTATTAAAGCAGGAAAACACGTATTTATAGAAAAACCTATTACCAATACTGTACAAGAAGCAGAAGCGCTTATTGAACTAGCTAATACATATAATGTAAAAGGACAAGTCGGTCATGTAGAGCGATTTAATCCTGCCTATACCTCGGTGGCAAAAAAAATAGACAACCCTATGTTTATTGAGGCACATCGACTGGCAGAATTTAATCCCAGAGGAACAGATGTGCCTGTAGTACTGGACTTAATGATTCACGATATAGATGCTATTCTTAGCGTAGTGAATTCTGAAGTAAAAAACATTAGTGCCAGCGGAGTATCTGTAATTAGCGAAACACCTGATATCGCAAATGCAAGAATAGAGTTCGAAAACGGCTGTGTTGCCAATCTTACTGCCAGCCGGATTTCCTTAAAAAATATGAGAAAGGCGCGTTTCTTCCAAAAAGATGCCTATATATCGGTGGACTTCTTCGAAAAGAAATGCGAAGTCGTAAAAATGAAAGACGCTCCCGAACAACCTGACGATTTTGCCATGATTTTGCAAAATGCAGAAGGGGTAAAAAAACAAATTTATTTTGATAATCCGAGTGTCCCCAGTAACAATGCAATCCTTGATGAGTTGGATACTTTTGCCGAGGCTATAAAAAATGACAGCACTCCTATTGTCTCGCTCGAACAAGGTAAAAAAGCACTGGAGGTAGCTTTGCAAATTATCGCTTGCTTTAACTAGATTACAACATTGATCATCATAGAAAATACTATTTTCTGAATATTTATAAAACAGACAACGACATGAAAAATATAGCTGTTATCGGCGCAGGAACAATGGGGAATGGTATCGCACATACATTCGCCCAAAAAGGTTTCAAAGTTCAATTAATTGACATCTCTCAAGAATCACTGAACCGGGGAATTGCAACCATTACCAAAAACCTCGATCGAATGATCAAAAAAGAAGTGATTTCTGAAGCTGATAAAGAAGAAACACTTGGCAATATCACCACTTTTACAGACATCAAAGAAGGAGTTGAATATGCACAACTGGTAGTAGAAGCTGCCACAGAAAATGTACCATTGAAATTGAACATTTTTAAAGAGCTGGATGAAGTTTGCGGAGAAGATACGGTTCTTGCTACAAATACTTCTTCCATTTCGATTACTCAGATAGCAGCTGCTACAAAAGCTTCCAGGCAAGACAAAGTAATCGGTATGCATTTTATGAACCCTGTACCTATTATGAAGTTAGTAGAAATTATCAGAGGGTATAACACTTCTGACCAAGTTACTAATACGATTATGGAGCTTTCCAAAACACTGGGTAAAGTTCCTGTAGAAGTAAATGATTATCCAGGGTTCGTAGCCAATAGAATTTTAATGCCTATGATTAATGAATCTATTGAGACTTTATACAATGGAGTGGCCGGAGTTCAGGAAATTGACACTGTAATGAAATTGGGAATGGCTCATCCAATGGGCCCCTTACAATTAGCTGACTTCATTGGATTAGATGTTTGTCTTTCTATATTAAATGTAATGTACGAAGGGTTTAAAAATCCGAAATACGCACCTTGCCCTCTGTTAGTAAATATGGTAACTGCCGGTAAGCTAGGAATCAAAAGCGGAGAAGGCTTTTATGACTATGCAGAGAGCAGAAAAGCGGAAAAAATAGCAACGCAATTTGCATAATCTCTTATGACTTTATGAAGCTAAACTTCCTTCTTTTTATTTGTTTATTACAGATATGCTGTAAAAAAGAGCAAGGAAGTTTAGCTACTATGTCTAAAAGTCCCTCTCCATATACTCAGCAGTACCCGCAGCTGGATCATCTTTTTAAAAAACACCCAACCTATATCGCCAGTAGTTTTGATTTCCCCGTTGGCAAACCTGATGCCAAAGGGTATTACAATGCGCAACATTTTGGAGAAAATGCACATTTGGGAGAAGACTGGAATGGAATCAAGGGAGGAAATAGTGATTTAGGCGATCCTATTTATGCCATTGCCAATGGATATGTATCCTTTGCTCAGGATATCGGAGGCGGATGGGGACATGTAATTCGTATTATTCATCAATACCAAGGCTCCTATTATGAATCTGTCTATGCACATTGTCATACCATAGCGGTCAAAAAAGGAGATTTACTCCATAAAGGAACACCTATTGGTACTATAGGGAATGCCCATGGAAAATATTACGCACATTTACACCTGGAAATAAGAAATCATATCTTTATGGATATCGGACAAGGATATTCCAATGATACTAAAGGATATATACATCCTACAAATTTTATAAATTCAAACTAATGGCTACCATTAAACCTTTTAAAGCAGTCAGACCCACCAGAGACAAAGTAGGATTAATCGCCTCTCGCTCTTATCAAAGTTATACTCCAGAAGAACGGGATTCCAGAATGACGCATAATCCGTATTCTTTTCTGCATATCGTAAACCCTGGTTACAAATACCAAAAAGTAATTTCGGGAGAAGAGCGATATAAGCTCGTCCGAAACAGGTATTTGGAATTCAAGGAAGACGACATTTTTATTCAGGATCAACAGACCTCGTATTATGTGTATAAGATTGTCAACAGGGAACAGGAATCTTTTTGTGGTATTGTAGCAGCCGCAAGTGCCGAAGATTATGAGAACAATGTTATCAAAAAGCATGAGGATACGATTCAGGATCGGGAAACCACCTTTAAAGAATATCTCCGTACAGTAGGTTTTAATGCAGAACCTGTGCTTCTCACCTACCCAGATAATGACATCATAACCTCAATCATAAAAAATACAGTAGCAGAAAGAGCCGAATATGAGTTTACCACCACCTACAGAGACACTCATTATTTATGGCAAATCAATCAACCGGAAATTCTCCGGCAGATCGAAAAAGAGTTTGCAGCTATGGAAACCATCTATATTGCTGACGGACATCATCGATCCGCTTCTTCTTATTTACTTTCCAAAGACCTGAAAGAAGAAAATTCTAATCATACAGGAACAGAAGCCTATAATTTCTTTATGAGTTACCTGATTCCCGAATCCGAACTTCGGATATATGAATTCAATCGCCTTATTAAAGATCTGAACGGACTTACTAAAGAAGAATTTTTAATTCGTCTGGATGAGTGGTTCCGTATCGAAAATCGAGGAATTGAAGTGTACAAACCCAGTAAACCTCATCATTTTAGCTTATACCTGGAAGGAGAGTTTTACTCTTTGTATCTGAGAAAAACAATCTACGAATTTAATACTGCATTAGATTCTCTAGACGCTCATATTCTGTTCAAAACAATTCTTGAACCCATCTTAAACATAACAGATCTTCGTACTGATGACAGAATCGAATACTCTCATGGAAAAAATGACATTGTTTATGTAAAAACAAAAGTTGACTCCGGGGAATTCAAAGCAGGTTTTGGTTTATTTCCTGCGACTGTTGAACAAATGAAAAATATAGCCGATGAGGGCTTGACCATGCCTCCAAAAAGCACGTATATTGAGCCTAAATTAAGAAGTGGGATCACTATTTATGAATTTGAAAAATAAATTCGTTGATACCCCATAAAAGAAGTATCTTAGAAAGAGACATTATGAGCATTACATCTAATCTGCAAGACATACAAGAATCATTACCTAAAGAGATCACCCTAGTCGCTGTATCAAAGACCAAACCTGTCGCCGATATTAAAGAAGCCTACCAGGCGGGACACCGAGTATTCGGAGAAAACAAAATTCAGGAGATGACAGAAAAATGGGAGCAGCTTCCTCAGGATATTTTATGGCATATGATCGGGCATGTACAGACAAATAAAGTAAAGTACATGGCTCCATATGTTCACTTGATCCATGCAGTTGATAGCTTAAAACTATTAAAAGAGATCAACAAGCAAGCCTTAAAAAATAAACGGATCATCCATTGCCTGTTACAAATAAAAATCGCAGAAGAAGAGAGTAAATTTGGACTTTCTCCTTCAGATGCCCAAGCACTATTAGCTTCTGAAGAGGTCAGCAGTTTATCCAATGTTCATATCGAAGGGTTTATGGGAATGGCTACCTTTACTGATAATCAAAAACAGATTCGACAAGAATTTAGTGTGATCAAAAACCTATTCGACGAAATGGTTCCTCAATACCCCCAACTAAAAACACTATCCATAGGAATGAGTGGGGATTATGAAGTCGCCATTGCTTCCGGTAGCACCATGGTTCGTATTGGAAGTTCTATTTTTGGAAAAAGAAACTATGTATAACCACAACCGTATAAAAAAGTAGGAACGATACAATATGTATGCAATTTTAGATATAGAAACAACAGGAGGAAAATACAATGAAGAAGGTATTACTGAAATTGCTATCTATAAATTTGACGGTCATGAAATAGTGGATCAATTTATAAGTTTAATTAACCCGGAGCGTCCGATACAGCCTTTCGTATCCAACCTGACCGGGATTAATAACGAAATGCTTAGAAATGCCCCCAAATTTTATGAAGTTGCCAAGCGAATTGTAGAAATCACAACAGATGCGATTATTGTGGCTCACAATGCGAGTTTTGATTATCGTATTCTGAAAACAGAATTCTCACGACTGGGATTTGAATTCGAAAGAGAATCTCTTTGTACTGTAGAACTCTCCCGAAAACTAATCCCGGATCAACCATCCTATAGCCTCGGAAAACTAGTTCGAAGCCTGGGAATCCCCATGACCGATAGGCACCGGGCGAATGGAGATGCTTTAGCCACTGTAAAACTTTTCAAACTTCTTCTTGCCAAGGATGTAGAAAAAAAGATTGTCACTAATACGGTTCGTTTTAAACCCAAAAGACAAATTGACGATAAGCTACTAAAGCTTATTGACAGTGTCCCTTCGGAGACCGGAGTATATTATATGCACGATGCCGAAGGCAAGATTATCTATATCGGAAAAAGCAGGAATATCAAAAAAAGGCTCAACCAGCATTTTACCAGTGATAACCGGAAATCGAAACGGATACAGGAAGAAGTTACCCATGTGACTTTTGAGATTACAGGAAGTGAGTTACTCGCCTTATTAAAGGAGAATGAAGAAATCAAATTACACAAGCCTAAGTTTAATCGGGCCCTGAGAAGAACACGTTTTGATCAGGCTCTTTATCAATTTACAGACGAAAAAGGATATATCAATCTCAAAACGGCAAGAATTGACCTCAGAAAAAAACCTATCACTATATTCACTAACAGGCAGCAGGCCAAATCTTTTATGTTTAAGTGGTCAGAGGAATATCAGCTCTGCCAAAAATTAATGGGATTAGATACTGGCAAAAAAAATTGTTTTAACTACACTATTAAGCAATGCTATGGAGCTTGTATATCAGAAGAATCTCCTGCCGAGTATAACGAACGGGTGATGGAATTAATACATCACCATTCTTTCAAAAACGAAACCATGGTTTTGATCGACCGGGGAAGAGAGGTTGACGAACGCGGAGTCGTATTAATAGAAAATGGAATATTGCAGGGGTTCGGGTACTTTACCCTTAATTATCAGATAAACAATATCGAGATTTTACGCTCTATTATAACACCTATGAGTCATAACAGAGATGCCCAGCATATCATTCAAAGTTACATTAGAAAAAACAAAAAGTTAAAAATTATTAAACCTACCAGTAATGAGTAGATAATGGTTTCTGAAAAAAATGTCTCTATCATTCCTTATCAAAATAAAAATGATACTTTAATCATTCTGGGGCATACGTACTTTTTTTAGTATTTTTAGACCAAAACCAACTAATTTGAACTCAAACAAAGCAGAAACTCATTGGAAAAATAAACTTCATGAAATTATTTATGAAGCAGATACGCCGGCTGGTAAGTTTTTCGATATCATTCTTCTGATATTAATCGTACTTAGTATCATTTTCGTGATGCTGGAGAGTGTCAAAGGACTCCCGCAATCGACTTATGATTTGCTATATTATGCAGAATGGATTATCACTATTTTTTTCTCACTAGAATACATTGCCCGGATTGTTTCGATAAAAAAGCCTTCTAACTATATTTTTAGTTTTTATGGGATCATTGATTTTCTATCTACGATTCCGTTATACTTATCTTTTTTCTTTACCGGATACCACGCACTGCTTACCGTACGTGCACTTCGGTTATTAAGGGTATTTCGAATATTAAAAATATCGAGATACATTGGAGAGGCAAATAAACTAAGTACCGCGATAAAAAACAGCAGGGCAAAAATTTCTGTATTCCTGTTTGCCGTTATTGTGCTATGTATTATTCTGGGAACTATTGTTTATCTGGTAGAAGGAGAAGAAAGCGGCTTTAAAAATATCCCTGTGAGTGTTTATTGGTGCATTGTAACAATGACTACTGTCGGATACGGAGATATTGCTCCTGTAACCCCGGCCGGGCAGTTTATAGCTGCTTTGATTATGATATTGGGATATGGTATCATTGCTGTTCCGACAGGAATTGTCAGTGCAGAATACTCTCAGCACTCAAAAAAAGTTCACTTAAACACCCAATCTTGTCATAATTGTAATGAAAATAACCACCAGGACGGGGCTAAATTTTGTCACAATTGCGGAGAATCACTCTATAATGAATAAACATCTTATTGTTATTGTTGGCCCTACTGCCATTGGAAAAACGAATCTAAGTATTCAACTGGCACGTCATTTTGATTGCGAAATTTTGTCTGCGGATAGCCGGCAATTTTTTAAAGAAATGCAGATCGGAACTGCAGCCCCTACGACAGAAGAGCTGAGTATGGCACCTCATCACTGCATACAACATATCAGCATACAGGATGCTTATTCTGTAGGAGATTATGAAAAAGAAGCACTCAGCATCTTAACCTCCTTATTTGCCAAAAAAGATATCGCTATTCTAATTGGAGGATCCGGTTTATATGTCCGGGCAGTAACTGATGGGCTTGATGATTTCCCCGAAATAGATCCTGCCATCCGGATTACTTTAAATGACATTTTTGAAAAAAAGGGAATCACGGCACTTCAGGAACAGTTACAAACATTAGACCCTGTACAGTACAACAAAATGGATATTCAAAATCCGCATCGATTGATTCGGGCACTAGAGATCTGTATTGGTACCGGTACCCCCTACTCTTCTTTTCTAAGTACCGCTGGAAAAAGCCGTCCTTTTAATATTATAAAAATAGGGATTACTGCCGATCGTCAGATTATTTATGATCGTATCAATACCAGAGTAGATCATATGATGGAGGAAGGCTTACTAAAAGAAGTAACCGCTTTATATGAATTCAAAGCATTAAATGCCCTGAATACTGTTGGTTATAAAGAGTTATTCAAGTACCTGGATAAGGAATGGTCTCTGGAAACAGCTATTGCCGAAATAAAAAAGAACACAAGACGCTTTGCTAAGCGACAGCTAACCTGGTTCCGAAAAGACCCAAAAATTCACTGGTTTGACTACCAGGAAGACACAAAGAAAATCATACAGAAAATTGATACGTTTCTCTCATAAAAAAAAGGCTGTAAATGCACTGACATCTACAGCCTTTTATATTGCTTTAATAAAGTATTGGTTTGTTTGGTTAAAAAAAACATTTTCTAGTCTTCTTCTTCCCCTTCTTTTCGAACTACCAGTCGAAATCCTTCTCCGTGGATATTGAGAATTTCTACCGTTTCGTCTTGTTTTAAATATTTTCTAAGTTTAGCGATATACACATCCATACTACGAGAGGTAAAATAGTTATCATCTCTCCATATTTTTGTCAATGCTAATTCTCTAGGCATTAAGTCATTTAAGTGCAACGCCAATAAACGCAATAATTCGTTTTCTTTTGGAGACAATTTTATAGATTCTTCATCCTTATAGGTAAGAAATCTCAACTTAGAATTCAGATGGAAACTTCCGATCATAAACTCAAACTGCTTACTGTCAACTACCGATTCAGTAGTTTTTCGCTGCATAATCGCCTGAATTTTCATTAACAGCACTTCACTATCGAATGGTTTATTAAGATAATCATCCGCTCCTATCTTGTATCCTTTAAGCACATCCTCTTTCATTGCCTTGGCAGTTAGGAAGATAATAGGAATCTCTTCATTTTTATCTCTGATTTCTTTTGCTAATGTAAATCCGTCTTTGTATGGCATCATTACGTCAAGAATACACATGTCGTAATCATCCTTTTTGAACTTTTCAAAACCTTCCATTCCATTCTTGGCATGGACTACTTGGTAATCATTCATTACAAGATAGTCTTTTAACACAGTTCCAAAATTCGGATCATCTTCAACAAGCAAAATCTTTTTGTTTTCTGTTTCCATATTTTATGATATTAATGGTAATTTAATTATGAAGGTAGAGCCTTTTCCCCTTTCGCTCTCTACCCAAATTTGACCGTGATGGTCATCTATGATTCTTTTTACATAAGTAAGTCCTAAGCCATGCCCTTTTACATTGTGAAGATCCCCTGTGTGTTCTCTAAAGAATTTTTCAAATATTTTCTTTTGTACTACTTTACTCATCCCTTTTCCCTGATCTCTAATTTTCAGAAGAATGCTATCCTTAACATTCTCTGTATAGATATCTATTTTTGGTGAGTCTTCAGAATATTTTATAGCGTTGTCCAGTATATTAACTACGACATTAATCATATGACTATCATTGGCTAATATCGCTGATTTAAATGCGCCCAAATGGGTTTTAATATATCCGGACTTATCTTCTACTATAAGAGATACATGGGTTATTGCATCTTCTATAATATCGTGTAGCTTTAGTCTTTCTTTTTTAATATTTAATTGATTTTTCTCCAGTTGAGAAATCCGTAAAACATTTTCTACCTGAGCATGCATTCTTTTATTTTCCTCTCGTATCATCGTCAGGTATCGTTGTGTTTTTTCGCTATCTCCACCTATTTTCGGGTTTTTAATGGCATCTAGCGCCAGGTTTATAGTTGCTATTGGTGTTTTTAATTCATGCGTCATATTATTGATAAAATCTGTTTTTATCTCCGATATCTGACGCTGCATAATTAATTGAGATAATGCACTGGAATAAGCAATAACAATAATTAATGTAAACATGATAGAAAGAATTGTCATCCCTTTTATCGAGGATAACACATATTTTTTCTTTCCTGTAAAATTAACATACAACTGATATTTACTAAATCCTTGTTCATTAATAAAAAGTGGTACTGAATAAGTAGTTGGGTATTCCAGGCTAAAATCATCAGAATGGACTCTTGTCGCTAGTGCATTACTATATATAGCATATTCAAAATCCACTTTTATATCTCGTTTTTCTAACTCTTTATTTATTAATCTTTCTATCTCTTCTTTTTTTACTCTCCTGTGTATCGGAAAATAACTTGCGATTTCTCCTATAGCCTCTTCATAATCTCTTCGCTGAAGATCTGTCAATCTTTGAATTCTTTCTAATTTAGAAATCTTTCTGTTTTTTGTGATACGCGCTCCATTTTCTCCTCCTATCGTATCTGTCTTTCGATTCAATATTACTTTTTTCAACTTTACCGTATCGATATTGAAGGCTATAAAAGAAGAAAACAGCTTATAATCTTCTTCTAAACTACCATTTGCATATGACAATCCTTTTCTGGTACTATCAATGCTTATATCAAGCAATTGTCGAATCGTTTTATTATCCGGAGCATCAATTGTATCTATAATTTGCTGCAACGGAAAAAATATCTCTTCAAACTCTCTATACTGAATATCTTTTGATACGGATATAAGAATATGTTTTGCATTTAACGAAAACTGTTCCTCATTATTTTCTACCGTATTATTAATCCAATATCCCTGCACAAAAATGATACCAATCAGTGACAAGCTCATCAAAATTATTAGCAGGACGAATAGTCTTTTATTCATGCCCCAAAAATAAGACTTTAACATTTAGCCACTTTATGGTTTAACCAAATGTTAACAGTATACTATGACTTATTCACAAGACGATAAGAGAATAATTTTATTGTGGATTTTCTGAACCTGATCGTGTGTATTTTTCAGATTATTATTTCGTATTACAAAGTCGGCAAACGGGACTTTTTGGTCATCTGTCCATTGGTTTTTCATTCGATCTTTTACCTGTTCTTCTGTTGTATTATCTCGTTGCATCACCCGCCTGATACGTTCTTCTTCTGACACGACAACCAGGATCGTATAATCACATTTTTTATATCCTCCATTCTCAAATAGAATAGCTGCTTCTTTTATAACGTATTGCCCCTTTTGTTTATTCTTCCAATTGTTAAAATCTTTCGCTACTGCAGGATGCACGATACTATTTAATGCTTCTAACAAGGCTTTATCCCGAAAAACTTTATTCGCTATATACGCTCGATTCAATGCGCCGTCCTGATATGCTTTTTCTCCTAATAAGTCTACAATAGCAGCTTGTAGGGTTTCATCTGTATTCATCAACTGTTTTGCCTCTTTATCTGCGATATAAACAGCAATCCCCATATCCTGAAACATATTAGCAATTGTCGATTTGCCACTTCCAATTCCTCCGGTAAGTCCTACTACTTTCATCTTCTTTCTATTTTAAGATTACAAATTGCACCTGTTTTTCTCCCAGCCTCACATCGTGAACCGTAACCGGATATTCCTTAATCTCCAGAATCAAAAAAGAACTCCCTTCTGCTACCTTTTGATAATCCGCGATAATTTTAAAATCAGAGGGCGCTATTGTATTATATGTATCCAGCCCAACCCTATACACTACCTTGACTTCTTTTGGAAATACCTTTACCTCATGATTGTCAGGTACATTAATAAGTGTCACCGGGATCTCCTGACTTCCTTCCGTAAATTTACTTACGTCTATAGAAGCGGTAATTTCTAAGGGACTCACAGTAACTCCCAAAGGAAAATCACTTCGATCCAAAGCTACTTTTGTACTGTAGTTTTTATGAACCCCTTCTATCAGAAATTCTTCTGTTTGTATGGATGCAATCGTATCCACAATCCTTTTTGCTCCGGAGACAATTACTGAATCGGGGCTTGGAATTACTCCTTCTGCACTTCCGTAACCTGCTGTAAAAGTCACATTTCCATTGATTGTTACAGGTATCTTTTTTTCTAAATTCTCATCCAGCTTCAACCGGATTGTATCTTTCTGAACAGATAACACCCGCCCTTTAAAATCCAGGTTATTCTTAAGTAATAATGCCTGCTTATCAATAAAAAAGGAATACCCTCTACCGGAAGCAGTTACAGCATCTTCTACATCAAAAGTCAAGGCATTTTTCTTCCAATTATTACTCATCAGACGAAACCCGTTTCCATTGAGAATAATCTTCAGGCTCAGGTCACTAGTCGTATTGAGTATTTTTCCGTTGGGGATATTCACATATCGGATTGGTACCTCCACCTCTCTTGTATAGTTTTTAGAAAACTGAATAAACAACCATAGCATGGATGTAAATGTGAGAAAAAACAGAAATGTTTTTACATTGTTCCGTTTAAAAGAAAACCTATGACGTATACTGCTTTGTTCTTTCATCTATAATTAGTATCGTTTTAAAAGAGACGTTAAAAATCTGACATCCCACCGAGTTCCTGCCCTGGTTTATCAACACCCGTGCTAAACTATTTTTTTACCTACTGCCGAAAAAATAATTTCCGAAACTTCTCTTCTGGTTTTTTACCTAATACATGAATATAGTAATAAGCGGTTAAAAAACCTTTTCCATACCCATAAAACTGTATCAAAACAGCTATTACAGCTTTGATTGCTATCGATACACTTTTATAAGATCGCAGTGCTCCTATAAAAATCAGTAAAAAATACCCTGCCAGGAAGGCTGCAAAATACCAGTACCCAAAACATGCAGCGACTATCGACAGTATTGCAAATGCGATAAACAAGCTTGGAAACCAATAGGTTATTTTTGCTGTTTGCGGATGCCATTTATTCAAAATAGGCCGCACCAACCCAAACTTATGAACCTGTATTTTAAATTTTTCCCAGGAGATTCTTCGTTTATGAAAAACTTTTGCCGTTGGAATCAAAGCTGTTTCATATCCCAGCTCCCACAAACGGATAGTCAAATCCGGATCTTCTCCGGGATGAATATTTCCGAATCCGGATGATTTTTCAAAAGCCTCTCTGGATAAGCCCATATTAAAACTTCTCGGCTGAAATTTACCCATCGTATTTTTTCTTCCTCTAATTCCTCCAGTTGTCATATATGAAGTCATACTGAAGCTAATTGCTTTTTGCAGGTCCGAGAAACTCGAATGTGCATCATCGGGACCTCCAAAACAATGAACAAACTTCTTCGCTAAAAAAGAAGCGACTTCGCTTAGGTAATCCGCCGGTAAAATTACATCACTATCCAAAATTATAAAGTAATTCCCTTTTGCCACACGCATCCCATAGTTCCTGGAATCTCCCGGTCCCGTATTTTCCTTTTGATAATAACTGATCGATAATTGATCTTTATATTTTTCTACCTCTGCGGCTGCAGTATCAGTGGAACCATCTTCTACAATTACTATTTCATATGGCTGATCATACTCCATAGCTTTCATACTCGCTAATAATTCTTTAATCTCTTCGGGCCTGTTATAAACAGGTATAATAAATGAAAAGTCTGGCTTCATACAGCAAAGGTAATCAAAGAATGATTCTTTGAATAAAACCGTTCTCTTTATTTTAAACAGAAATACATCTCAAAACTATGTTTCGAAAATGAACTCTTCTTATAGAAGTGGTTTAAACTTTTTTCAATTTGCTAAACATGAGGAATTCAACCATAGTTGGGCTACGATGCTACGCTATCGCATTTTAGAATTTCATCACAGCACATCCACACCTAAACTCCCGCGGCGCACCCCTCCTCAATAGCTATAAAACACTATTTAACAAATATTTACATCCCGACATTTATAATTTGGAACATTCTTTGCGATATAAAGATTGTTTTCTGAAGAATTTTGCGCTTGTTTTCAGGGAGTATAATTGGATAAAAAAGCCTCTAAAACCATCATAATCGAGCGCTTCATATCATCTTGTTACCTAATCAATTTGAAAGAGCCTCAGGTGGCAAAAATTGTTAGAAGGGCTAGTGCAAAGTCCAGTATCTTACGAAAAATAACCCCGAAAATGTTAAGGCATTCTTTTGCCACTCACCTTTTAGAAGACGGAACAGATATTAGATACATCCAAACTTTACTAGGGCATAGTAGTACAAAAACAACAGAAGTATACACACAAGTTGCCCTAAATAATTTTAAATCAATTAGAAATCCGCTAGATTTGTAGAAAAATATAATGGAAATATGTGTACCGGTACACATATCCAATTGTTAGCTCTAATTACCGAAAACCAAATATGACAGAAAAACATTGGACTGAACCAAATGGAATTTTCATTATCAATATTCCTGCAAACTGGCAATACAGAAATGCAGTATTCGAAGATATTGAGGAAAAATCGCCATATAGTTTTGAACAATATGAAAATTCTGCTGGATGTTTTCAATTAAGTTGCTATTCTTTATCCGAACGAGGAATTAATCCAAATTTCCCTGTTCAAAAAAGTGATTCAAAAGTTGAGTGGTTCGAATCAAGAATGGATGACAAAGAATTCGATATGTATTTATGGCACGCTCAAGTTGGCGACCAATTCTGTATGGCTAAATGTATCTATTCTGCTAAAGACAGAAAACTTTCCAAAGTGAAAAAATTAATTAAGAAGTCAAAAAAGGTTCTCGATAGTTTTAGAGTAGTACCTACTGATGAAAGAGATTATGCGATTGCTTTGGATAAATATGACAATTTTAATGGTTCATTAGCTAGTTCTTATGATTTAAGAGAAAGAGCTCTGGAGTCTAAATCCCACATAGAAATTATTGCAATAGTTTCAAATCAAATTGATGCTTATTTGAGAATTTCTATTGTTCTTAAAAAACAATTGGAACAAGAAACCAACAATATCGAGGTAAAATATCTTTTTCAAGGAGAAAATGAAAGAGGAATAATGGAAAGAAATATTTACAAAGAAGCTAAATCACTAAACATTATAACACAGGAATTATTTGACGAATTGAATTTACTTTATGATATGAGAAATAGAGTAATTCATCGTTATATAATTAGTTACATAAAAACAATCGACATTGCTGAAACAGCAGT
The DNA here is from genome assembly GCF_013365535.1 of Aquimarina sp. TRL1. Lineage (NCBI taxonomy): Bacteria > Pseudomonadati > Bacteroidota > Flavobacteriia > Flavobacteriales > Flavobacteriaceae > Aquimarina > Aquimarina sp. TRL1. The sequence goes on from NZ_CP053590.1 coordinate 5,307,953, forward strand.
AAAATATTTATTGCTTTCAGAAAAAATCAGGGAAATTTTAAAATCCATAGAAGACGAGCAAATAGATAATGGAATTGGAATTTACGGAAAAGGATATTTAAAAGATTACGAAGTTACTTTAGAAGACCAAAGAATCGCTTGGTCTATGGCGAATGACAAACATTTATTAACAGATTTACAAAGAAAAATAAAATAACTAGAGCTAACAATGTGTATAATTCATTGCTAGTAAAGGCTTACTTACGAAAATTCCGCTGGAATTTTCTATCTGTGATTATTTGCTAACTTTAGTGCTTAATCACGCAACGAAATCATACACTAACCCGTTGTAGAGCATTTAGAAAAAAGAATGAGTGAATTAAATATATTATATTGGAATACATACCAAAAGCCCTTAATTGATGAAATTAAGAATATGGTAATTTCACATAATATTAATTTTATTGTACTTATCGAGAATACTGCTGACGATGATTTCTTACTTAATTCTTTAAAAAATATTAATCCCGATTTTAGGAAATTTAAAACTAGAATTTTCAATAGACCTAAAATATTTTCTAGTTTTCAAGAAATCGAGATAAAAGAAGTAAGCGGACACGGACGGTATGGAATTTATGAAATTCTGCTACCTAAATATCAAAAAAAGTTACTGTCAATAACACATTTCCCTTCAAAATTAAATTGGGGAAATCCAAATGACCATTTTGGTCTTTGTGTAGAATTAAAAACTGATATTGAACTTCAGGAGTTTAAATCTGAAACAAGAAACACTATAATATTGGGTGACTTCAATATGAATCCTTTTGAAGATGGCTTAGTAAATGCAACTGGACTTCATAATATAAGTAATAAAGAAATTGCCTTAACAATGGATAGAAATTATCAAGGTAGGTCTTATAATTATTTTTATAACCCAATGTGGAGTTTTTTGGGTGATGAATCTAAAGGTGATGTACAAGGAACACATTTTTATAATTCTTATAAACCAATAAATTATTTTTGGAATTTGTTCGACCAAGTAATGATAAGACCCGAATTGATACCATTTTTTGAAGAAGATGAATTAAAAATAATCACTAAAATCAATAACACACCATTATTAAAAAAAGTGAATGGTTATAAACGAATAGACAAGAATTATTCGGACCATTTACCTATAAAATTTCAAGTTAAACTAATCAAACAAGAAGAATATGAGCAACAAGAGCTTATGGCCAAATAATATCAAGCAAGATGACCATAAAAGTACACCTAAAGAATTCTTGGCAGAGCAACTAGGTTATCTCACTCAGGCCACAAATAGAAAACTACAAGGAACTCTCTCTTCCGTATCAGCGCATTCAATGGTTGATAGACAAACAAAAGAAGATTTTAATGGAGAGTTGTTTATTCATTCAATGAAAATTATTTCGCCCAGCCTAGGATATTCATTCACGTTGTTAAGATTAGCTCATCCAACGCTTAAAATTTATCCTTTTGCAGTATATTCAAATTTGACTGACAAAAAATATAGTGGTGATAGTATAGATGATTTAGAAAGAATTTTAACTGAAATATTCAATAGTAAAGAAGTTGTAAGTGCCTTGAGTTCATTAGCAAGTCAAAGTGATGAAATAGACGAATTACCATTTTAAAAAACGCTCTACAACAATGGCTATAAGTAATTGCTTGTTCTCGCCTACTTCTGAAAATCCTCGCGGATTTTCAGCTTGGTGTGTACTTGCCATGTTAAGTACTAAACCACGCAACTACTCATAGCCGAGACCGTTAGGCTTCATTAAAGACAATGCAGAACACAAAATTCACATATGACGATGCTGTTGCCAAAATTGAACGGATAAAAGGAACTCCAATAGCTGTTGAAGCTCAATGGGACGGGGATACTCAAGGTTGGTTTTTAATGATGTTTGTTGTAGTTAAAATCAAGAAAAGATTTTGGGAGTCTTCAAAAGTTGAGACATATCATTTAGGGAACTTATCACTTGGTGATGATATTAGAGTTTTTAATGGAACTGTACCACCTTATCCCGAAGCAATTTTAGCTGAAGAAATTGGAAAGAAGCTATCTAAAAAATATAAATTAGAATTCTTCTTTCCTTCGCCAATTAATCCCGATGATGACTGCCCTCGGTGGATAGAGAAAGACAAAGCAATTAATTGTGCTGACTGTGATAAGTTGATTATACCAACAGATAGTCCATACTTGCCAAAAGACATTTGTTATAATTGTCATCTCACAAGGGAACAAAATGAAAGAATCAAAGAGAAAAAGCCACACTATGACGGAGTAAACTTATTTTTATCTAAGGGAATTCAATTTAAAAATTTAGGATACGCTTCAAAATTTGAGAGTTTCCCGATATCAGAATTTATTGACTATCAAACAGCGGATAATTTATCTAAAGGTGTTCAAGTTATTGTAGTTGATAATGAGAAGATGAAATCAATTTCTGACAGCTTGGAAGACTCTATTGGAAAAGAGTTATTGAACTATAAAATGCCGAAAATGGATGAAGTGAAATTGAAATTTTCGGCAATAAAAAAAGTGATTTTTAAAAATCAAGAATATGATTTAATGCAACGATTCAATTCTCATCACGAAAAACTTTTAAGATTGATTGGTTCATATAATCAAATAATTTCTGCGATTGAAGACAATTATGAATATCATATTTATTTTAAAAACGGATTCACGTATCGAGATGATTCTTTTTTGAGGTTTGTGAATTTTGTTAAAGAAGGTTCAGCTAAAACAGATGAAATTCTATCTAATTACAATGGGGTTTTAACAGAATCCGAAGTGCTTGAAACTATTGAAGAATTAAAAAGAGCAAAGTGTATAGAAATCAGTAATGATAATGTTTCGATTACTCAGCTCGGAAAAAATATTTTATAAAAAACGAAAGCCTAACAATGTATATGAAATCATAGCCACCTATCGGCAGGCTACGCTTCATATACTAACCGTTAGAGATAATTAAAAAATGAAAGAGGAACTTGACAAATACATATTAGAAAATTTTCCAAAGTTCTCAATATCCAAACCTGTATTTAGGCTAACTAATTCTATACGCTTTGAACTAGGCCCTGAAGATATCCCCACATCAAATACAAAGTATTTTGTTGAAGCTATCAGAAGAGCAACAGCGATTACTTCTTTTGCCCTCAAAAACACTGAAGATGTATACATCATCTATCAAGAATGTACAGATGGGAATGAAATAACCCCATCCCCATTACTATTAAAGACTTTCAATTCAGTTCAAGGATCTATGGCTGTTTATCCATACATCGAAGATGATGGTGAAAAACTTGAATGGAGAAGAATAATAAAAAAAGTGAAAGCAAATGACTCACTAATACTTGAACTTATTCCGGCCATAATAAATGTTGACTTCCCTAGCCAATCACCGCGAATTGAAGGAGAGTTATTTTTTATAATCAAAGGCTCAAATACAATTATTAATATCTATGATGACAGAGGAATGGATGTTGGCGCAAAAGAATTACTAAGCCTAAAGGAATTATACAAAAACTTCAATGATTGGATATTGGAATATGACAGAGAAGAAATAGATGAAAAATTTAAAAAAACTATCTCTAACACTGTATATAGCAAATAGGGCTCACGTTATTTAAGAATGTAAATTGCTAAAATAATATTCGCCAAATCGTTAATTTGGCTTTTAATAAAAGATAAAAACAAAAATAAACGTTCGGCTTGGTGCTGCTAAGAGCATTTTCTGCTCCCGTCTGCCCTACTTGCCATATACTAAACGTTACCTGCAAATTGAACACGAATACATTGGAAAACTCAAATAATTGGAAATATAAAGATTTGAACTTCAATCTTCTTGAAAACTATGAGAGTGACTCAATAATTTCTGAGGAAAAAAGTGAATTACTAAAAGTTATTGACGAATCAAAAAAAATCGAATTACGTGAAATTTTCGATAAAGGACTGAATATCAATTATGATCGTTTCAGGAAATATTTCTATGAAGTCAATTTATTTATGTTCAAAGAGTTAGAATCTAATATTTTCGAATCAATTAATTGCTTAATTATTGGAGCTAATATTGCAAGTATAACAAACACGAACCTTATCTTAGAAAGAGCTTTAAAATTGGCTCTAATTCAATATGAAGTAGGTGAACTTTGTGACTATAGTGACGAAAAAATTTTAACTAAATACATCGAAGCGGACAAACAGTATTCTGGAAAAAATATGGAGAGAAATATCCAAAGATGTAAGAAGTATAAAATTTTGAATGACCACGAAGCTAAAGAATTAAGTGATTATAAACTTAAATTTAGAGATGGGTTTTCACATTTTACACCAAAAAACATTCTAAAAGGAGAAAATAATTTGACATTTATTAGCCTCGGAGCTAAAAATCCTGAACTGGATAAAAGTTTAAAAATGCCAAATTTTCAATCCGCTGAAGTAAGACAATTTGCTATTAACAATGCAGAAAACCATTTGAAGTACGTTTTGGGAATAATAAACCATTTACAACATAAGATTTTGGAAAGATTTAGAAAATAAAATCTGCAGGTAACACGGTGTATAAAACATAGCTAATAAGTGCTAAACTTAAAGGTTTGTGTATTTTTACAAAGACCGCCAAATTTTTGATTTGGCTTTTAAAAGAAGAGAAAATTAAAAACAAAATATAAAAATTCGGCTCTGTGTTAATCCGAATAGTTAGTGTCTTTTGTGCGCTACGTTTCATACACAAACCGTTAGCAATAATTAGAAATCAAATTTGTCGATAAGGCAAAAAAGTAGATAAATAGATATAAAAAAGCTTGTGTACACAAGTTGATTTAATTTATGATGTGATTACGAGCGTAGAATTTTGGATTAGCTTCATTGTAAAGCGATTTATTAATGAAACACTAAAACTTAAAACTATGAATATATTGAAAAGCGTAATTGTCGGAGTGGGTGCTATTGTGTGGAGCCATACACAAATTCGACTTGTAGGACAGATTAAATGACATTAACTTATCAAGATAATAGTAAGGGGGTTCGAATCCCCCTCTCCACTCCCTAAAACACTTTATTTAAAATGACTGATACAATTAGCTATAAAATAAATAATGCCTATATGCTTCCATATGCAATTGCAATTGACGAAAACAAAATGGAACAGGCTGAAAAAAGCAATGAAATAATCTCTTCCTCGAGAGTTTATTTGATTTGTCGTATTCAAAAAAAAGGAATAATTTTTAAATCATTATCTAAACCCGAAGTATTATATGTGGGAGAGACTTTTAATAAGAAAAAAAGATTTAGCCCTCATAAAAAATTATTGAAAGCAACTACATTAATAAATCCAAAAGATGAATTAGTTGTATTCTTTTTACATATGCGATTTTCATTTTTCGGAATTAGTTTATTTCAAAATAATCCTGTTGACATTTTTAATGACATTAAAGATTTGTATAGTAAAACATCAGTAAAATTAGTTGAACGCTTTTTTATTAAATTATTCAGACCAATACTAAACGAAAAACATAATGATGAAAAAATATCTGACGATAAACTCATTATTAAAAAACTAATCAATAATTCAATAGAATTCGTTACACTTGATGTTGGAATGAATGACTATTTATTCAATTTCGTTGGAGGAAACAGAATAGAAAAAATTGATTGGTATACTTTCAATTTAAATACGGAAGAGATAACATATGGACATCCAGCATTGGAAAACAACTATTGCTAACAATGTATAAAAAACATAGGGTGGTTAAGGCTTAATTTAAAAGTCCGTGTTTCTTTACGAGGTCGCCAAATATAAAATTTGGCATTTTCAACAAAAAAGATAAAAGCAAAATATTATATTTGGCTTATTATCAAACCGAACCGTATCGCTTATCACCTTGCCCTACGTTTCTTATACTCACCGTTACCTTTAATTATCCCCAAAAAAACTACTGAATGTTCGACCAACTAACAATTGAAAAATTAGATTATTATGTTTATGCATTAATAAACCCGAATGACAATCGACCTTTTTATATCGGAAAAGGAATTGGAAACAGAGTGTTTAACCATCAAAATTGTGCGATTAAAGATGAGCATTCTAGTTTAAAACTAGACACAATTAGAGAAATTATTGATAATGGGAATAAAGTTGAACATATAATTATTAGACATGGACTGACTGAAAAAGAAGCATTTGAAATCGAAGCATCAATAATTGATTTTGGAATTAAATTTGGATTTGAATTCTCTAATTTAGTTTTAGGTCATCACTCTAACGGAAAAGGACTTATGACTGCTGACGAAATTGTTCGAATTCATAATGCAAAACCACTAACTGAATTAACAGACCCAGTAATTATAATAAACATCAACAAAAAATATGTGAGAGGGAATTCAAGTAATGAAATTTATGAATCAACAAAACAAGCTTGGGTGGTTGGAGAACAAAAAAGGAAAACAACTAAATATGCACTTTCTGAATATTGTGGGATAGTAATCGAAGTTTTTGAAATTCACGAATGGTACGAAATTGAAACCCCGAATAATAAAAGAAAAAATCGTTGGGGATTTAATGGAGCAATTGCGAAACCTGAAATAAGAGAAAAATATATAAATAAATCGTTGGCTCACACAAAGAAAAAAGGCGCTGCTAATCCGATAAAATATAGACTATAAACGAAAAATAACTAAAGGTAACAATGGCTATAATTCATTGCGGTTGAATTCCTTATCGGAATTCAACGCTTATTTATTATCTTTCGGTTACGGCGGAAAGAATCCTGCGGATTTTTCCGCAACGAAATCATAGCCTAGACCGTTGTATACAATTATGAAAAAAATCTTATTCTTGTTGATATTAGTCTCTATCTTCTCTTCTTGTTCAAATAAGAGACAAGAGGTTCAAGGTGATTTATACTTTAAGCTAATTGATATAGGGAGTTTCTATAAAACTGATGATGAAACATTTGCAAAATTTGAGAAATCTCTAGATAGCTTGCGATTAAGTAAAAATATATCCCCAGATGAATTAGAAGTGATTAGAATTTTCGATCTACTTAAAAAAAATGATCTATTAAAATCGCCATGGATTAATTTAAAAACAGAATCCAAAATCATTAAAATATTCTTAACACAAAAGGAATATAATAAGATTGAGAAATTTAAACGGAATCAACTTGTGAAAAACAACGAAAAGGTTGAATTAAAAATTCTAGTCGAAGAACTTGACAATGGAATTTATTATTCGAACGAAATATCGGAGTTTAAAAAAGTTGACGGAAAAACACACTGGAGAAAATAAAACTGTATACAACACTATATATGTGATCATAGCAGCAAAATGATCAATCAAATGGTTGTGGTATATTTATGATGGCGCAATGCTTGCAAAAAGTAAAAGTTAGCAACCAATGCGCAGAAAAACCAAAAAGCAAGGTAATATTTTGCCCTGCTACGACACATATATTAAACGTTAGAGATAATTAAAAAATGAAAGAGGAACTTGACAAATACATATTAGAAAATTTTCCAAAGTTCTCAATATCCAAACCTGTATTTAGGCTAACTAATTCTATACGCTTTGAACTAGGCCCTGAAGATATCCCCACATCAAATACAAAGTATTTTGTTGAAGCTATCAGAAGAGCAACAGCGATTACTTCTTTTGCCCTCAAAAACACTGAAGATGTATACATCATCTATCAAGAATGTACAGATGGGAATGAAATAACCCCATCCCCATTACTATTAAAGACTTTCAATTCAGTTCAAGGATCTATGGCTGTTTATCCATACATCGAAGATGATGGTGAAAAACTTGAATGGAGAAGAATAATAAAAAAAGTGAAAGCAAATGACTCACTAATACTTGAACTTATTCCGGCCATAATAAATGTTGACTTCCCTAGCCAATCACCGCGAATTGAAGGAGAGTTATTTTTTATAATCAAAGGCTCAAATACAATTATTAATATCTATGATGACAGAGGAATGGATGTTGGCGCAAAAGAATTACTAAGCCTAAAGGAATTATACAAAAACTTCAATGATTGGATATTGGAATATGACAGAGAAGAAATAGATGAAAAATTTAAAAAAACTATCTCTAACACTGTATATAGCAAATAGGGCTCACGTTATTTAAGAATGTAAATTGCTAAAATAATATTCGCCAAATCGTTAATTTGGCTTTTAATAAAAGATAAAAACAAAAATAAACGTTCGGCTTGGTGTTAATCCGAAAAGTTAGTGTCTTTTTACACGCTACTACTCATACACGAAACCGTTATACCACATTAGGACTGTAACAAATTAAAAAACTTGATGTCCTTATTGAAACATTAATCAATGAATATTAAAGCTCAATTAAAATCATCAATTTTTCTTATCTTAATTCTAGCTTCTTGCCAAAGACCAATGCCTAATAAAAGTATTAGTGGAGTTTGGATTCAAGAAGGTTATGGTAGAATTATAACAATCAAAGATTCCACTTACACATATTTTAATACAACTGAAAATTCTTGTTTACCATTAATTTCAAATGGTAAATTAACCGATAGATTTAGAATCGTAGATTTCAAAAATGACAAGCTTATTTTAAATCCAGGTGGTATTGTTGATTATGGTTTCACAAGGTCGGATAAACTTCCTGAATATTGTGTAAATCACAACATAAAAAAAGATCATTCCCCTGAACTAAATTTCAACATTTTATGGAATACTTTTGATAAACATTATGCGTTTTTCGAACAACGTAATATCGATTGGAATAGCGTAAAAATAGAATATCAAGAGAACTTAAAAAACATTCAGTCCGATAAGGAATTGTATAATCTTTTCGCAGATATTTTAAACAGCTTTAATGATGGACACATCAGATTAGATGTACCAGATTCATTGAGAGTAAAAAATGTCATTAGCAAAAAGAATGAAAACCGAAAAACAAAAAAGGAAGTAATAAACGATATTGTAACTACTTATTTGAACGGTTTCAAGAGTTATAATAATGACCTTATACAATGGGGAATTCTGAAAAAAGAAAATATAGGTTACATTGTGATTACGGATATGAACAATTTCTCTAATTACATTCCAAATCAAGATTTAACAGCACAAGAGTTTAAACAAGAATATGAAAAAGTTCTGGAAACTAAATCTGGCATTACTCAATTAGATGATGAGCTTAAAGGAGTTGATTTTGCTATGAACAAAATTCTGTCAGATTTGGCAGAAACTAATTCCATAATTATTGATTTACGATTTAACGGTGGTGGCTATGAAACTGTCGCATTAAAACTATTGAGTCATTTCATTAAAGAACAAAAACACATTCTATCAATTAAGGCAAAAAATGGGAATAATTACACAAATGAGCAAGAATATATTTTAAACCCAGCGAAGAACGTTTATCAAGGAAAAGTGACAGTATTAACAAGTCACAATACAGCAAGTGCTGCCGAAATTTTTGCTCTTGGTACAATGGCTTACCCTGAAATAAAACGTTTTGGTTCTTCAACAAATGGAATTTTTTCTGAAATTTTATGGAAAAACTTACCGAATGGCTGGGAGTTTAGCTTATCTAATGAAGTTTATAGCGACCCAAAAGGAAACATTTATGAAATTACAGGAGTGCCGCCCAACTATGAAACTGATTACCCAAAAGACAGAACCAGTTTTTACAACAGTTTTTATAAGGGAAACGAGTTTAAAGATATTGGAATTGACAAAATAATAACGTGGCATAACACGGTCTATAAGTAATAGCGGTTTAAGTGATAAAATGAAAGTAAGTAAATATAAAAAAGAGCAGTGCAAAACCGAAAGGTAAATGAGTAGAAATCCGCTACTTTTCATACACTAGACCGTTAGAGTACATTTTGAATAATGAATGAAATTTTTGACTTAATTTACAGACTTCTAAAATGGATTTCAGAACTTACAGGACTGACATATCGTGAAGTAAATATCATTGTCTATTTTATAGTAATTCCAACGTTTTTTGTTTTCTTGATCAGTAAAATTCTCAAGAAAAAACACCTAATTATTAGCTTTCTGGTTTTAGTTCTAATATTATTTTTAATTATACCAGATTTCGAAATTTTCTCAGATAAATTATTTGATCTATCTGTAGATTTTTTAAACTGGTTTGAACATATTGGATTGAATTATGTACAAGCATCAGTTGTGATTTGTGTGATTGTACCAGTTTTGATCATAATATTATTACTTTATTTAAACAAAAAGCAGAACGCAACTCGAAATTGATAATCAGAAAGCGGAGGAAATGTGAAAAACGGAACGCAAGAGGAATGTGAAATTGAAAAATATTTATGGAAGTTTAATCGAATCCAAACGAAAAGTGAAACGTAAAAAAACACGCACTCTAGCATCAAGTATATATCATAGCAGGTTTTTGGGTTGATTTGAAGGCTCGTGTATAGTTGCTATTGTGCAAAGATTTTATGGCAAGAAAATTATAAAATCAGCGCAGAAAATGTCAATAGCAAGGTAACATTTTACCCTACTACGCCACTTATAGTAAACGTTATGCTTAATGCTGAAAAATGAAACTATCTGAATATAACATCAAAACTTTTTTATTATCCGCTAATCAAAAAATTGAGGAAAATGCTGAATTCATTTCTGATCAGCTAAATAAAGGAAGTGATATGGATTTTGTAACATATCCGCCAAATTGTGGTTTTACCCAAGAAGAATATAACTCTTTAGAAAAATTAAAAAATGACCCGAATTTAAAAAGTGCATTAAGAAAAATTTTGGCTGACAACTCTGCTGGAGTTTTGTTCGATTTATTTAATATAATTGACGGAACTTCAGAACCTGATGAGAGTTTTGGAAAATGGACTGAAATTTGTTTTGTTGACAAAACGGATGAATTAGCAGAAAACCTAGATTTTCTTCACGATGAACTTTATGACAAATATTGGGATTGGAGAAAAATAAGACCTGAAAAAGGGTGGAAACTTGACAATTACGATGGCGTGGTAAAATAAAAACACAAAGCACAACAATGCATAAAAATAATTGCGGTTTAATCGCTAAAACGAAAATGAATTTATAGAACAAACAGCAGTAACAAACGGAAAAGCTATAGCATAAAAACCCGCTACTATTCTTATGCGTTACCGTTGTAATTCATCAATCTAAATCAATGAGATATAAGGCAATTTTTAAAGACAAATCACACTATTCACTATTTGGTGAAGAGTATTTTACTGATAAGCGGGTCTTCTGGGCTAGTCATCAATCAAACCTCATTGGGTTTAGCTCAAATGTTTGCAAGAAAGGTCGACCAATAAAAATCTTAGATTCTGTGAACCAAAACGAAATTTTATTCAGTAGTGATAAGGAATTTGATGATTGGTATACAAAAAATCAATCTCGTGATTTTGATTTTGGGTTTAGTGATTTAACTAACGAGTCTGAGATTATTAATGAGACAAAAATAAGAATGAATCAGATACTTAACTTTTTGAAAGATGAATTGTCTAAACTTGAAAAAAGCTCCCTAGACCCATGGAGAATTGATGGGGGTTATAAAGAACTGGAAAAGAAATTAATAGTAGCACAAAACTCAATCGAAGTGATTGAATCAAGAAACTCTGAATTCTCAAAATCAGATACTTTTAAACAAATTAAAAAAGGCTTCAAAATTCCACAAGACATTAAGATTGACAGTTACAACATTGTTGCATTCAGCAAGCAAGCCCATGAAAAACTTGATCAGTCAAAATTGATTGAATTATGTAAATCGAACATTAATCAGATAATTGAACAAAAAAAACAACAAAAATACAACACTATGTAAAAATGCATTTTACATTAAACGTTGGTGGCAATTGAATATAAATGAAATTAAATCTATTTAGAAAAAATAAAGTGGACTTTAATCTCCCAAGCACATATCGAACTAAAGTAATTGAAGGAGTTTCAATTCCAGGAATTATCAGAAATGGAACGCATTTTTTTGTGGACTTAGAAGTATATGAAGACGGTCGGGTTGAATGCTGGAATTTTGAAGATTTCGAGCATTTCAAAAAAGACGTCAAAAGAGGTTGGGTTGCTGTTAATATTCCTAATGGTGAAGAAATCTCAATTCATAGTCTTGGAAGTTGGACTGTAAGTGATGGTTCATGGAATTACAACAAAGATTCATTTATTGATTACGTTTGGTCAATTGTTAAACACCTAAATCCGAAACTGGACAACATTTACAGCTATTCGGAGAAAAAAGTTAATGGAGTAACAATTGGTGAAAGCGGAAAAGGAAAAATCTATAAGGAAAAGAAAAGAACCCCAAACGACCCATTTCCTGAAAAAATAAAAGGTACGGGAATTAACCTTTTCTTTAAGGACGAGAAAGGTGAATATCATTTAGTGAGATTCGATGTTTATGACCAAGAATCAATATGGGTTAATCGATTTGAGGAGCCCTTTGAGATATCATTGACTCAATTTGAACAAATGATCTTAGAAGAAAAGATACTGACAGAATTACCTATTAGCACTCAAGTAAATATCTTTGGATTAGGCTTTTTCAAAATTAAAGAAGAACGGTATTCAGCGAAAATATCAGAAAAACTACTAGAAGTAAAAGACACAATTCGGGTGTTAAATGGAGAACCTTCAACCATTGAATTATGTCGAGAGATATATCAAAAATATATGGGTAATCCCACAGTAAGATTAAAGGAAGAATTAAAAGAAGCTTATGAGAATATTCCTGAACATGAGAGAATGTATGTAGGTGATATGGACGTGAAGGATACGGCAGTAAGAATGATTATTTATGGGGAGCAGGAAATTGAGAACTGGTCCCATTACCAAGTAGCTAAAGAAATGGGGGAAGAACTTCCCTCTATTAGCATTCCTAAACCCAAAAAAGAATAAAAACTACCACCAACAAGGTGTAAAAATGCATTAAAAACGTATTTTATACTAAACGTTCCCTACAATTTGAATCAATCCTAAATAAAAGTAAGTTGAAAGATTTAATTCCTTTAAAAATCGGTAATGAATGGATTTACAAACAGACTATTTATAATAAAAAAACATTTAAAACTAAGGAACGAATAGTAACAAATAAAGTCATCGATTCATGGGAAGATGAAAATAAGATGTATATAATTAATATTTTTGATGAGGAGTATTTTGTCCGTAACACCGAGAAAGGTTTGAGGCGTTCTAATTTTGAAAAAAAAGTTTTTATAACTAGATCTTTATTTTTAAAACACCCAAATACAATTGAAAACACTCCTTTTGAATATACTGAAATTACCGAGTTCTATGACATGGGAGATAGTTTTAGTATGTCCGAGATAGCAACTAGTAAAATCACCTTATTCTCTAAGTATATAGACCTGAAAATTAATAACAAAACATATACTTGTTGTCAATATATAATAAGTCCTATTACTGAAGTTAATAATGAAATGGAAAATTATAAAACAACAATATACATTGCGTTAGGTGTCGGGATAGTAAAACACATTAAGGAAAATGAAAACGAAATAATTTCGAGTGAATTAACAAGTAAAAAACTGTAGACAACAAGGTACATAAAACCGTTAACTATTATAGAAAACAATGAATTATACCTCCAGATACGTAAGATTGTTTCCAGTTAATTTTCAGAATGATGAACATGAATTAACCTCTATATTAGAGCAGATTAATGAAATTTCTTTGTGCTACTATTATTGGAATTCGGATCATTCATATTTAGACATATTATATACCTCAAAACATTTAATAGATTATTTTTTGAATGACTCTGTCCTAGAGAAATTCCACTACTGGGAAATAGGTGCAGATGAAGGGTATGATCATGATACAAATACTGTTGCCATTCATATTAAAGCCCAAATATTAAAAACAAATCAAAACAATACCACCAGTTTTAATTCTTGGATAGGGATAAAATAATAGTCACTTATTAGGTATATCCTAAATTAAAAATCAACTTTCATAAAAAATACAATGTTACCAGGGGTTATGATTTCTTCAATTCGAATATATTTCTGATTTGGCCATTGTACGAGATCTTTTGCCATATCTTGAAGGTTATCACCTAAATCCGGATTATTATTAGAGGCGAATGCATTCATTATACCAACAGCTATCAGCAAAATCATACCGAATATGCTACCGATAAATGCAGTAATCAACGCAACAAGACTAACAATCGTCCACTTCCACCATTCCATCTGAGTTTTATGTCCTGAATCAGTATTTATTTCTTTAATATCAATCATCTGATTTTCGTCGACTGTAAGCTTCGACCAACTCTTTACCCAAGTATCAATATGGATATCCATAAATGTAACATCTGCCTTCACATCTATATAAGTGTATAAACTTTCTTTTTCTGAATTAACATCCAATTCAAACGTATTAATCCAAGGATTATGGTCTTTTTCCAATTTAATTTTACCATCATTATAAACCTGATACATTTCGTTACCAATACGATCATCTATACATCTGGTTTTAATCTGATCATTTACCTTGTCCTTGTCCTTCGCTTCTCCTTTAATTCCCTCCACTACTCCTGGGCGAACGATATCATTTATAAATATATTATTGGATAGCATGGTCATACTATCTTGATCATCTGGTAGAATTAGCTCATTAAAATAGATATTCCCTTTCTTCGTAGAAGTTGTTAACATGAGGATCAGGAAATTACTTTCCTCTATGTTGTCGTCATTTCGGATAAAAGTAAAATCAGCCAGATGCGGAATCAAAGGAGCTAATATTTTCACTTTATCATTTGCTAAGTAAAATGATGCAATTTCAAACTCCTTACCATCGTCACCGATCTTTTCCTTAATAATCTTAGCTAAAAGCTCTGTTAAGCTAACTAGTTCTGCAGCATTTAATCCTTCAACTTTAATATCTACGAGAAAGCCTTTTGTCATATTTAATATAAGATCAAACTTAGTCATGTCTTCTTCCTTTTTATCCTGGAGCATTGCCTCGATTTCTGTTAAATCGGTAGTTACAATAAATATTTGATTATCAGGTAATTCAATTTCAGTATCGCCCATAACTATTTCTCCTCTTATAGGAAAAGTAACATCAACTTTGGAACCCGATCTCTCAGCAGGAGCAATTTGGGGTGCACCAAGTTCTACATCAACCTTACAATTTATAGACGTCCCAAAAACTTTTATTTCAAATGGTGAATTAACAGTAATCTCTGGAAGCTTTAATAACTGTTTATTGATTACCTTTTGTTTGGTGGCTGCAATTAAATCCCAGCCATTCATTACATAACTACTTTCATTAGCATTCATTTTTTCAGACGAGAAATTAGTCATCTCTGCAATTTCAGGATTAGTGATTAGTACAGACATAATATTTACTTTAAATTTATAACGATACAATAGGCTTTTCGGATTCCGCCTATATAATCAAAAGATGATAGTAGTTACTCTATCGAATATTGCTTTTGACTACATTTCAAATGTCTATAATATTTTTTGAAAAAATATATCATCATATATCACTAAGAGAAAAAGAACATAACAAAACATAATAGCTATTTAGTGCTTCAACTCAAATCCTGTATTTTTATCAAAGTTTAGTAGTTGCTAGAAATAGTAAGTGTTTTAATTCTGCTATTACACTTATATAAAACAATGTAGAATATCAAATCATAAGATAAAATGAAAGCGTTAGGAGTTACAATTAATGTATTTTCAACAATTGTTTTGGGTATTCTATTCTTACTTCATAGTAGTTGTAAAAAGACGTCAATACCATTTAAAAAATTAGTTTTTGAAGAAAATAATATATCTACTGAAGCAATAGAATATGCTTCAAGTTTTTCGTCCTCAGGTACAGAAATTTATTTTTCAAAAAGTAATGACAAAGGTAACATTTTACCCTGCTTCTACACAGACTTATAACGTTAGGCTCAATTAAAATGAAACAATGTCAACTAATAACAGTAAGTACTTTTTTTTCTCAAGAACCGTTTGAAAACATCTTGACCAAGATATTTGATTTGACAAAAGTTTCCATAAAAGACTTATTTAGAAATAAATTGAGGAATGAAGCGGAATCTGAATTAGCTATTAAGATTCATAAATGTCTACAAGGCGGAAAATTAGTTTCAACCGACTTGATTACCGAATTAATTAGAGAAAATATTGAGGGAATTACAAATGGAATTTTAATTACGGGGTACCCCAGAACAAAAGAACAATTAGACTCTTTAAGAAAAATACTATGCGAATATGATTTCAAAATTAATAGATTATGGGTTTTGGAGTTAAAAAATAAAGAAGAACTTATTTCAGAACGGAATTATAAAAATGTTGAGAAAAAAATGAAAACTAAATTCCAGGAAGCTCTTAAATGGAATATAGAAATCGCAGAACTACTTAAAAACTCGAAGATTATTTCAAAAATTCATCTTGATTATCCAATAAACTGGGATTCGGACGAAATCAAAACTAAAATAAAATCAGTACATAACACTATTAAGTGACCAATCGAATAGCTATTGTATTTTTGGCAAGGTGCAATGCTTGTAGAAAGTGAAAGTTAGCAATCAATGCGCAGAAAAACTCAACACAGAGGTAACATTTTACCCTACTACGCCACTTATAGTAAACGTTATAACCAATTAAAAATAACTTCAAAAATATTATGAAAAAGATACTATTAGGATTATTGATTGTATGCATTCCTTTTTTATGTTCTTCTCAAACTGAATTTGTCCTTTTAGGTGGAACTCAAGTAGATCTTCAAAATGCTATAAACAACCTAAATAATTCAAATAATGGATTTGGGACAATAACCATAAAAGGAAATATATTAATTCAACAAAATACGAATATTCCTCCTGGAATTACACTTAACTTTTATACAGGAAATAAGTTAATAGTAAGCAATGGAGTTTCGTTAGATATTAAAGGAAGTATCAAAGCATTACTTACCCAAATTATTGAGACAAACGAATTAAATCATAAAATAAAAATATTTAATCAAGTGGTTTATCCTGAATGGTTTGGTGAATGCTCTTATCAAAATTCGTTAGGGAATAATCAACAAGATAACATTCCAATTCAAAAAGCCTTTAATTCATTAATTGGAGGAGGAGAAATAATATTCAATGGAAATGAATATTTAATCAATACTGAAATTAATATTGATACTCCATCAATAAAAATAAAAGGAAAAGGGACATATTCTGCCGGTAATGTTATTGCTAATGATTTAGTCGTTATCGACGATAATATTTCAAGTGTTTTTAATATAACTACATATGGAATTGTGTTTTCAGATTTAAATTTTACAAAAAAAAACAAAACTGTAAAAGGAATTAATGCCACAGGAAAGGCTCTCAATTTTATTAGGTCTAATAACACAAAGGACATAGATGCTTCAGTTACAAACTGCAGATTTACTCATTTTAAATATTGTATTTACGGAGAAGGCGCTAATCTAAAAATTACTGATAGTTTTTTTGGAGCTAGTTATATTGGAATTTATATTAAAGAAGCTCAATTTGATCACAATGATCATAAACCACAAACAAGAGGACATATAATAGATAGAAACAGATTTCATTCAATGGGTAGTGAGTCTAATGATAGTTCTCTAATTGGTTCTACTTGTATAAAAATAAGACCCAAAGGTTATGCTTTCCAAACATCATATACCCCTGAATCATATACTGTTATCGGTTATTATAATCATATTACCAATAATTATGTAGATGATTGTAAAACTTTTTTTGAAGGAAGTATCGATAGAACAAAAATAGAAGGAAATTCTATTCTAAAATCGACGGATACTGCTATCAAAGCTTTTGGTGGTCTTTTTGGAGCAATTAATGATAATTTAATTGATGGAGCATTTACTTGGAACCCAAACAAACTATATCCCTCAAAAGCTTCTGACAGTACTGGTCAAGTTGCATTTCCAAGTGGTCACGGAATACACATTAGTTACGCCCATTTTGCAACAATAAATAACAACCAAATTATGAATAAACGTTATCACGGAATTTTTGTAGAAAGGTCTAAAAACTCCTCAATTCAATCAAACACTATAATGAACTTTAATCGCCATAGATTTATAAAACGTTCGGGGGAAAATCCGGAAATTAACGACGATAGAAACTATTGTGGGATATATATAGCTAAAGTTCAGGACGACAACCCTTTAACTAATGACAAATACAACATTCAAAATGTAATATCAAATAATACAATATCAATCACTCATAATAAAGTCGAAGGAAATTATGGTATATATGTCGGCGATGGTGACGATTGGAACTTTGTTAAAAATAATTTTATAGTATCTACAAGATTAATTCAATCTATAAAAATAGAGTAATAGATTGTAAAAAAACGGTTATAACACAGATGAATGAAGTTATAATCTCCCAACAGGACATTATACCTCATACATCAAACATTACCTACAATATGAACAAACTAATTCCAATAGACAAAAGAGAATCTAAACTATTAGAGTTTGGCGCCCCAAAATCGTTTATTGAAAACATTGGAAAAATTTCTGAATTAAAATTTCGTGTTGAAAAAGTCGATGGTGCATATTTTTATTTTCCAACAATTACAAATTACAAAATATTGAGTGGGTTAAATATAATTCCAATATATGATGAAGGAGAATCTTTTCGAGTATTTGGATACAATGAAACTATTCAAAAAATCTTTCATTTCGAACTAGAGAATGACGAAATATATACCGATTACGGAACTAACTGGAATTTACTTCTTTTAGATATTATGTTTCAATATTTTAATGACGATATTGAAAATGGACTGGATATAGTGAAATTTAAAACTGTAGGAGAAAAATTAGGATTTGACAAATCAGAGGCTTTGTACAAACTATTGGATATTCCAGTGGAGGAATACAATGAGAAATATAATGAGATTGACAGTTGGAGAAATGAATTAGCGAAAAAATTAAAAATACTATAGGTAACAAAGTGTATATTGCAAATTTGCTACCTTAGTGACTCATAGGAATGTTTCCTTCGGAAAATTCCGCAACACGCCATACACAGAACGTTAGCTTTCATTAAAATGAAGTGGATAAATAAAATAAAGATGAGGAAGATTATTCACAAAAAGGAGACTTATCTTTGGAAAAGAGCTCATTACCATCTTGATGAATATAAATTATCAAAATGTGCCGAACTGATTGTTATTTATCTAGAGAAATTTAAAAACTCACCTATTAAATTACATTTTCGAGAGGAAGATAATGTATTGATAAATCATAATAATGAAAAAGATAAATGGATCGTTGGTTATCCTGATTCGGGAGTTATTTGGTTCTCAAATACAGGAAAAACGACAATTCAAGGAGAGAATTTTGATTGTAGGACGATAAATCTAAATAGACCAATGGTCATTATAAAATTGATTGACTATTATTTAGCTAATGGTTGGAATCCTAAATCCGCTAAACAAAGTTTTGTGATAAATAATGCTCTTGAAATACTTGAATTTATTGATTTGACAGAAAAAAAATGAAAACGAAAAGCTAAATGTATATAGCAAATAGGGCATTCGGTGGTTTACGAAATTTCAATGCTATTTACCAACAACGCCAAATCGTTGATTTGGCTTTTAAGAATAGATAAATTAAAAACAAAATACAAAAATTCGGCTCTGTGCAAACTTGAAAGGTCATCGCTTTCTACTGCCTTACTTGCCATATACTAACCGTTGTACAGAATCAAAAAAATGAAAATCGGAACTAAAATATTAATCCTTTTTCTGGCTTTAAATTTGCTCTCTTGCAAAGGTTCAGCGCAAGAAACTAAAACAAAAAAACCTATTCCCGAATTCGATTTCTCGACAATTGAAAAGTTCAGAGAAACTAAACTTAAAGGTCAAATAGTAAACGATTATAATAGTATTTTCAGTCCTTCTGAAAGGAAAGAACTATCGGATTTGATTTATGACTATAACATTGAAACAACTCGATAAATAGTAGTTGTGACAATTGATAGTATTTCACCTTATTCGGATATACAAAAATTTGCTATTGATTTAAGTAATTATTGGGGAGTTGGTGAAGCAGAAAAAAATAATGGAATGACAATTGTCGTGTGCAATCCGTGTAGAAAAATCGGAATTGCAACTGGAACTGGAACCAAACAGATTTTGACAGACAAAATCTGTAAAAACGTAATAAACCAAACCATAGTACCCGAATTTAAAAATGGAAAATTCTATGCAGGTATTAAAAATGGAGTAGTTGAATTAATAGAAAAATGGAAATAAAAATACAGTGTACAACAAGGTGTAAAAATACATTTTACACTAAACATTAATTTTAAAAAGCCAAAAGGATATTTAACTCAAAGAAAAAGGCTTTTAAGTCACCTTGCAAACGAAAGATATAATCGTAAACAAAAAAAGAAGAAACCCAATTACAAAGTTCGCTTAAAAATTGAAATTGGATAGTTATCGTTTATAAAATAAAAGGCAGTTCAAAATTAATTAGAGAACAAGCTGAAAAAGCATCTGATAAAGTTTATAATAAACCTTGTAAATCGATAAAAAGTTAATGAAAACAGAAAAGATATTTAAAACGAAAACTGGATTTTGTCATATCTTATCTGACAAAATTATTCTAACGAGAGATGGAATAATTGGTAATGTAGCTAAAGTTACTGTTGGAAATACTATTAATAGAGTATTATTAATTTATGGTAGCCTTTCTTTACTTCTTTTATATTCAGCATTTAAAAGTTATCAAGATGATCAAATTGTGACACCAATATTTTTCGGCTTTATCGGACTATATCTGATCTATGGAATAATTACAAGCTTGAATAATTCTACAACTCCAATAATAGAAAGAAATAAAATAAAAGAAGTTAAATTAAAAAAAGCAATATTTGGATTAACCCGTTCTCGATTTGAAGTGCTATTTGAAGATGATAACTCTAAATTAAAGAAAAGACTAATAATGCTACCTGGTTCAATGAATGACGGGCAAAATGAAACTGAAAAAGCAATAAGAATAATGGTAGAAGAAAAATTACTGAATGCATAACATAACGAAATGCCAACAGAATTTTGAAGTTAAATATTGGTTTCCTTGTTATATTGTTTGTTATTATTATATCCTGGATATTGGAACCCTTGAAGTTATGAGCTTTTTTATAAACACTTTTTAATTAGCAGCAAAATTGCAAGAACTACCAAAGGATATTGTTAAAGAAATGAAAGTTCGATTTAATTCGGATTTTGATTCTGCTAAAAAAATATTGAACGAATATTTGACTAATTATGAGTATTTGAATTCTGATAGAATTATTCGCTGTGTTATTTTTTTAGCTGATAATGGAATTGAAAGTTTTAAATCATTTTTGGAATCTGCAAAAGGCGACCCGAGAGATGTGATGTGGTGGGCAGAATACGAAAATCGAAAAGCTTCAGATAACAATAAAAGAGTTCGAGATTTCAATAAAACTTTTCAAGAAAATGGTATTTAAAGAAAAGACTGTTGATAATGAACTTTATGTTTATCTGAATGGAAAACTGATTTACAAAAAATGGTTACATACTGGTCAATCAAAAGTATTTGACTTAATGGCTTACGACAAATACACTTTGAAATCCATTAAAGAAATTGAAAAATAACTGCGTGTAATACGGTAACCGCTCCCCTACTGTAATTTGTCAAAACCCAACTAATTTTAAGCTCTTTTTAAGAAGGTTTTTTTAGTTTTATGATATAGATATTAAAATTACCAGGTAGTCCAATACCTCGAACATTTCTAACCTTCCTCTATCAAAAACAACGTTTCGTTCTCTATCTTTTTTGTAGCTTAGTCGCTCTCGAAACAATTACTTTATGACATTCGAAGTACTACCTGTTCTATCTGCAATGGAAGCTCTATATCAAAAACCGATTACTATAGAACGATTTAAAACGTACCTTAGGATGCTTCAAGGAGGAGTCAAAGGGGGGCTCAAATTTCCTATTGGAGGTTTTAACCCAATGGCAAAACCTCATCTATTACAAAAAATAAAAGAGCTGCAACTATTAGGAGCAGAAGACGTAATCGCCACCACCCTTAGCAATCTCACTCCTATAAACACCTCATCAAAACACCCTATACAAGTAGCACTTAATATAGCAGATGATGAAAAGGGAGGATGGACAAACAGATACACAACCGACTTTGACAGTAAATTCAACATAAACGCCCTGGTTACGCGTAATTTCTGCACGCCTTATTTCTGGTCCAGCGAAATATACACAAAGCGTTTAATCGAAGAAAGAACCCTCGAATACGTATATCGAACTTTATATTGGCGCTTGAACGGAAAACCTCGCTCTCTAGAAGAACATGTACAGCAAGAGCGATATGTCTACAAACACACTAACAGTATCAGATCTCTCAAAGAAAAAAACGACGATACCTTTATCAAACATTTCTACCATACTCATAAAAAGGAAGAAAGCTATCACCTCCTTTTTAATTTCTTTTATGGGGATGATATCAGTTCTTCCTTAGGCTATCCAACCCACGGAATAAAGAACACCAATGGTTTCGAATATATCAAAACACTTGTTTGACAATTCATCGGTTTTGTTATTTTTTATCCTTATCTTAATCGTATCATTGACACATTCTTTTAGTCTTTGATAAAACTCACATATTGTTTTCCAGCAACAGCATTTACCCCTCGCACATGAACCATGAAAAAGCTGCCATAAAAACTACATATTTTAGTATTATAAGTAACTCCTGTCTTGCTATCATCAAAGGGATAGCCGGGATTTATGGAAATTCTTATGCACTAATTGCTGATGCTATTGAATCTACAACAGATATTTTTGCTTCTTTTTTAGTATTATTAGGTTTTTCTTATGCAAAACGACCTGCTGATAAAAATCATCCATATGGCCATGGAAGAATCGAGCCCTTAATCACCTTTATCATTGTGGCATTTTTGGTCACCTCTGCTACGATCATTGCTTATAAAAGCATTCAGAACATACAGACTCCACATCAGGCTCCTGCCCCCTGGACTTTATTTGTATTAAGTGCTATCATTCTATGGAAAGAGCTATCTTATCGAATCGTACTCAAAAAAGGAAAAGAAATAAACAGTACTTCTCTGATTGCAGAAGCCTGGCATCATAGAAGTGATGCCATCACTTCTATAATGGCTTTTATCGGGATTTCTATTTCGCTGATTTTTGGCAAAGGATTCGAAACTGCTGATGATTGGGCAGCACTGGCTGCTGCTGGTTTTATCATATACAACAGCTATCTTATTTTCAGACCTGCGCTGGGAGAAATCATGGACGAACATCTCTATGATGATTTAGTAGAAGAAATCAGAAATGCTTCTCTTGAGGTGCCTGGAATTCTAGGAACAGAAAAGTGTTTTATACGTAAAACAGGCATGAAGTACCATGCTGATCTTCACGCGATAGTAGAAGGAACACTTACTGTTGTTGAAGGGCACGATTTAGCGCACAAACTAAAAGATCATTTACTCGATAAAATCCCACATCTGACAGAAGTATTTATTCATATCGAACCAAATTGAAGTTTCCTTTTTTCAGCTCCTGAATCATCAAGAAAAAACACTGGCCTCCCAGACTAAAAAAGCTTACTCCGATATAGAGTAAGCTCTTATGTATCAATAGGATTAAAAAACCGTATTTCTTATTCTGAATCTATAAATTTCTCCATCACGTGCTGGCTTACTCCTACATTAGAGAACCCTCCATCGTGATATAAATTCTGTAATGTTACTTTTTTAGTAAAGTCAGAAAACATTGTAACTGTATAGTCAGCACATTCATCTGCTGTGGCATTTCCTAGAGGAGACATTTTATCAGCATAATCGATAAATCCATCAAACCCTTTTACTCCTTTCCCTGCTGTGGTAGGTGTTGGAGATTGTGATATGGTGTTTACACGAACTTTTTTATCTTTTCCGAAGAAATATCCAAAACTACGTGCTATAGATTCCAAATATGCTTTATTGTCTGCCATATCATTATAATCAGGGAATACGCGTTGTGCAGCCATATAGGTCAATGCTACAATACTCCCCCATTCATTCATTGCATCTTTTTTATACAATGTCTGCATTGTTTTGTGAAAAGATAATGCCGAAACATCCCATCCTTTTCCACTCCAGTCATAATTAAGATCTGTATAATGACGTCCTTTTCGAACATTGACAGACATTCCGATAGAGTGTAATACAAAATCGAGTTTTCCTCCCAGGATTTCCATAGACTGTTCCACTAAATTCTGTAAATCTTCTAATGAAGTAGCATCTGCCGGTATGATCTTGGAGTTTGTTTTTTCTGCCAGCTCATTGATTGCCCCCATTCGCATTGCTACAGGAGCATTGGTCAATACAAAAGTTCCACCTTCTTCAAAAACTCGTTCTGCTGTTTTCCAAGCGATTGAGTTTTCATCTAATGCTCCAAAAATGATCCCTCTTTTTCCTTTTAATAAATTATGTGACATTTAGTAATAACTTAAAGTAAATGATATGATCGGTAAAGATAGTAAAACAACCTAAATGTCCTAGTATTCTGTTTTTATTTTAATGATCCAATAATGAAGCTGCATGGCTTAATGCGGCTTCTGAAATATCTTTTCCTCCGATCATCTCCGCTATTTCTTTTACTCGCTCTTCTTTGCTTAAAAGCTTTAACTGGGTAACGGTCGTATTCTTACTATCTTCTTTGAATACTTTATAATGATGGGCTCCTTTTGCTGCTATCTGCGGTAAATGTGTAATGCTAAAAACTTGCAGATTTTCACTCATGGCTTTCATTAGATCTGCCATTTTATGAGCGACTTCTCCTGATACTCCTGTATCAATTTCATCAAAAATAATGGTAGGTAATTGTGTATATCTGGATAAAATAGCTTTAATCGCTATCATGATTCTGGATAATTCTCCTCCGGAAGCTACCTTTTTTAGCAAACCGTAGTTTCCTCCTTTATTCGCAGAAAACAAAAACTCCAGTACTTCTTTCCCATTTGCCAGATAGGCTTCCTCCATGGTTACAGCTGCCTTAAAAGTAGCATTTGCCATTCCCAGATCACTGAGGATCGTTTCTAATTCTTTAACCAGTTTAGGGAGTGCTTTTTTCCTCTTACCATGAATCAGTAACGCTACTTTATCTAACTTCGTTTTAATTTTTTCAATTTCCTGATCCAGAGATTCAATGTCCGTTGTTAACGAAGCTGTTTTTTGTACTTTTTCTTCCAGCTCATCTCGAATTGCAATCAACGCTGCTATTGAACTTACCCCATGCTTAGCCTGAAGCGTATTTAGCAATTCTAATCGCTGACTAACCTCCTGTAATTTTCCCGGGTCTGCCTCTAAACTCTCGAGCTCTGTATGCAGCGTTCCTCCAATATCATCTAATTCTATATATACACTTTCAATTCTCGCTTCTAACTCTTTTAAGGCTTTAGAAAACGATGCTATTCGTGACACATTAGATTTTACCGTATGCAACTGATCCGATATCCCTACTTCTTCTGTATTAAGTAAAGAGACTGCTCCGGACAATCGCTCCTGTATTTCTTCTATATTATTTAGGGTTTCATATAATTCTTCCAGCTCCTGAAGTTCTTCTGTTTTCAGCTTCGCTTCTTCCAGTTCTTTATATAAAAATGAATTATACTCAAACTCCTTTGTAAATTCTTCTTGATTTTGCCTAAGTGTAGCAACTTCTTTTTCTTTTTGTTTCAAAAGAACCAATCCTCGTTTATAGGACTCTATTTCTCTTTCTGCTCCTGATAGCGCATCTAATACCTGAAATTGAAATTCATTGGTTGTTACGTCCAGCGTTTGATGTTGACTATGAATATCAATAAGCCTCCCTCCTAAAGCTGCCAGAGATTGTAATGTTACGGGGGTATCATTGATAAAAGCTCTGGACTTACCTGAAGGCAAAATCTCTCTACGAATAATTGTTTCTTCTTCATAATCCAGTTCCTGTTCTTCAAAAAAAGTAACTAAGTTGTATTTTCCCAGGGAAAACACCCCCTCTATAATACACTTAGTAGTGCTATCTTTACTACTGGACAGATCTGCTCTTTTTCCCAACAAAAGCCCTAGCGCTCCCAATAACAATGATTTACCGGCACCAGTTTCTCCTGTAATATTAGTCAATCCAGAATCAAACGATACCTGTAATTGTTCTATTAATGCGAAGTTATTTATTGAAAGACCTTTTAACAAAGGATAGAATATTAAATGGGTTTACAAGAATCCAAAGATACCATTGTTTTAAAAAACTTTCAAAAAAAAGAAATGGCTAAAATTTAATCTTTTTCCAATTGTCTGAATAGGTAGGAGCCACCCTGTTTAGCAAAGTGATCGTTGAGGCAATATCAATAGAAGGACCGCCTGAAAAAATACTCGATATCTCATCTGCTTTGGCATCAAAAAAGACTCTCATCATATAAGAATTAGGTCTTACATTATGCATCTCTTCTATAGACTTCATCGATTCTACTATAACTTTTTTTCCTTCTTTTACATTGGTATTCATCACATCCAAGCCTTCTCTATGATAGCTATACATTGCTTTCCTGTATCCGTCATAGGTTCCTGAAAGCAAGTCGTCATTTAATTTAAATCGTGTTCTATCTCCATCCTGAAGATTCCATCCCAGCGTATTACTCCCCTGTGCATTTCCTACAATCGTTTTGGCTTGCTGATAATAAGGAGTTCCTCCATTTAATTCGAATGTATCTGCATCTACTCCTAAAATCGTATATAAATAAAAAGAAACTACGGAAATCAGGTTTGATTCAAAACCATTAGGGTTAAAGTTCAGCGGCTGAAATTCCAGATAATTAAAATTAAATTGTTTATCATTGACATTAAAAATAGTTGTAGCATAACCAGAACCAAATACAGGTCTGGATGCCTGTACTTGTAAGGTTGCCGAAAAATTATCATTATCGTAGCTACTGATATTGATAAAAAAAGTACATTCGATTCGTTCTTCTGTTCTAAATTCTTTATCTGTCCATTTATTATTATTTACAAACTCAGTCATCGAACGCTCCAAGGTTTTAAACACCTGTAGATTCGGTTGCCCTGTTTGCTCTGCATTAACAACGACTCGGGCATTAAATTCCTGAGCCTGAACAGCCATATTAAACAAAAAAACAACGAATAGAATTCTTTTATACATCTCTAAGCTGATTAATTTCATTAAATATATCCTCAGCAACTGCTGCCTTGGTTTTAAGTTCAAACGCTTTAATCTCTAATTTATGATTAATAAGACTTACTTTATTCGTTTTCCCTTTAAAACCTGCCCCTTTATCATTCATAGAATTCAGAACAATCAGGTCCAGGTTCTTTGTTTGCAGCTTTCGTTTGGCATTTTCTTCTTCATTATTCGTTTCTAATGCAAAACCTACTAAAAACTGATGTGTTTTCACACTTCCCATCCATTTGAGAATATCAGTTGTTCGTTCCAACTCAATCACAAAATCACCTGCTGTTTTTTTAATTTTTTGAGCAGATACTGTTTTAGGTCTGTAATCAGCTACCGCAGCAGATGCAATTGCTATATCTACTTGATGAAATCGGCTTTCTACCTGTTCATACATTTGCTGAGCACTCATAACCGGAACTACAGTAATTCCTGACTGACTGACTGGAATCGAAGAGGGCCCTAATACCAATGTTACTTCTGCTCCCTTGCTTGCGGCATATGTAGCCAACTCAATTCCCATTCTTCCGCTGGAATGATTCCCTATAAATCGCACCGGATCTATTGCTTCATAAGTGGGACCTCCGGTAATTAATACCTTTACTCCCCGCATGGGAAGTTTTCCTTCTATATCTGCTTCTATAAAAGCAACAATATGTTCGGGCTCTGCCATTCTTCCCTTACCTACTAATCCGCTAGCTAATTCTCCTGATTCTGCCGGAATCATGATATTACCATATGACTGCAAGGTATCCAGTGTTTGTTCTGTACTGGGATGCTTATACATGTCCAGATCCATTGCTGGAGCGAAATAAACCGGACATTTTGCAGAAAGGTAGGTTGCCAGCAATAAATTATCACAGGTTCCCGACGCCATTTTAGACAAGGTATTTGCTGTTGCCGGAGCAATCACCATCAAATCTGCCCATAATCCTAGCTCTACATGATTATTCCAGAGTTCATTTTCGTTATCCTTATCATAAAAAGTAGATTGTACCGGATTTTTAGATAATGTAGAGAGTGTCAGGGGTGTTACAAAATCTTTGGCACCCGGGGTCATAACCACCTTTACCTCAGCACCGGCTTTAATACATAACCGAACTAAGGTAGCAGTTTTATATGCGGCAATGCCTGCGGTAACACCTAATACTATTCTTTTACCGCTGAGTACAGACATTGTTTAGATTATAAAGATTCTGAATCTTCTTTTGTGTTTCTGTAGTAAATTTTACCTTCTAACCACTCTTGTGCTGCAAGTGCATGTGGTTTTGGTAATCTTTCGTAAAATTTAGAAACTTCTATTTGTTCTTTGTTTTCGAATACTTCTTCCAAGCTGTCATTATACGTAGCAAACTCGTCTAATTTTTCTAAAAGCTCTTTCTTTATCCCAACATTGATTTGGTTTGCTCTTTTAGAAATGATAGATATTGCTTCGTATATATTCCCTGTTTCCTGATCTAACAAGTTTTTGTCTATTGTTGTTGTATTAACAGGTGCATTGCTTTTTTTCAAATCCATCTTCGCCTATTTTAGTTTCTTTTTTCTAGTCTTAGTTTTATATCTTCTGCTATTTCATTCGCATCTTCCAGATGCTCTCCTTCTGTCTTATAGTATTTTTTATAAAGTCGGTAATACTCTTCGGCTTGTTCTAATCGATCCTTAACAAGGAAGTCATAACTTCCGATCGCCAGTAAATATTGCGACTCAAGCTTGTAATATAATGCTTTTTCTCTAAATGCTGACCCCGGGTAATCCACCAGGTACATATCAAACGCATTAATTGCTACTTTATAATCTTCTCTATGATGAAATTGCTTGGCGATCTCATATGCTTTGCGCTCTTTCTTCGTTCTGAGATCAATCACCATTTTATTCGCAGATTCTAAATGCTTTCCTTCTTCTGCATATGTATTAATATACCCTTGCAGCTTCTCTACGGCTTTATCTGTATCTTCCTGGTCCAATGAGTATCTGGGAGATAAATGATAATAACTTTCTGCTGCTTTAAACTGTGCTTCTTCTTTCTTTTCGCTTTTAGGATATGACGTAACAAAACGATCAAACTGATAACTCGCTACATAATAATCCTTTAACTGATAATAGGTATTAGCATAGTGATACATTATTCTCTCTGCCTGTGGTTTTCCTCTGTATTTCGGCACTACCTGTTCAAAAAGACGCAAAGCTTTCTGATATTTACCTTCTTTATACAGCTCTTCTGCCATATTATATTTAAGGGATACATCCTCACTTTTGAGAACTTTCTGATATTCACTACATGCCCCAAAAGGCAATACGCATATCAGTAAATAGAATAATCTCTTCATAAGTTAAAAAACATCTTGCAAAAATAGCTATTTCTGCGGTATTACAAAAACTTTAATTTACCTATTCAATAACTATAAAATAATAACAGTGTTGCACTTCTTTTTATTTTCACTTTCTTGTATCCGGGTATGTTCTATTCAACTTATTGTGATCTAAAACCGTATACCCTTCTTCTTCGTGATAAAATGCTTTTTCAAATATATGATCCATCCTCATATCTTCCAGCATATATGAGTGTACCTGATGTACTTCTTGTGCAAAAGACTCATCGTAATAACTTACCAAAATGAGAATTTCTCCATGCAGTTTGGACAGCTCTTCTCTTCTATAATCTATCAATGGACTTTTATCATTTATCGGATGTACCACAGTCCAGGTGGTCGGCAAGTATGTTATTGCACTTCTTTCCAGTTTTAGTTGATAGAAATTATTCACATACTTGTTTTCTTCATTTTCTGTAGACAATGTCAGCGTTACCTCTATATGAGGACGAATCATCACATTGGTATTTCTACTCATCAGTCTAAACATCAGGCTGTCGATTCCTTTATGTTTCCGAAGCACGAGCACATCACTAAATCGAATATTAGCTCTTGGTTTTGAAAACCTTCCATATAGCAATCCCGTAACAAAGGAAAAGCTCAACAATCCCACAAGTGCTTCCAGAGAAGACACCACCCCAAAGAGAACGCCCTGAGGAGACATTCCTCCATATCCTACCGTAGTAATAGTTTGAGCAGAGAAAAAGAACGCATTCAGAAAATCATAGAAAATACTTCCTGTAGGTGCTGTAATATGGGACATCCCAATCATAAGGTATATCCCTGCAAAAAAAGTATTGACTAAAATATACCCTAATAACACCCATAAAAAAAACACTACCCAACTAACTTCTATCAGATAAGAATAGCTAGCGGATAGTGATTTTGGTTTGTTTATATGTTTTATATTAAAAGACCCATCCAAACTAATAAACCGTTTGGCTTTTTTATCGGAAGAAGTTCCAACACCGGGATCTTTTATTCTTTTAGCCATTTTTATACATTAATTAGCTATAAAGTTTTCTATCTTTTCTGCCAGCTCATCAGATACATTAATCAAAGGCAATCTTACTGCATCTCCACAAACTCCTTTTGTTTTAAGCATATGTTTTATTCCCGCCGGATTCCCTTCTGCAAATGCATGATCAACCGCTGGTAAGAGCTTATACAACTCTGAGAAGGCTTTCTGTGTTTCTCCTGCTAATCCTAATCGAATCATCTCTGAGAATTCATCCGGAAACCCCTGCCCTATTACACTAATTACTCCATCTCCTCCTGCTGCAACAGCTGGTAATGCTAAAGCATCATCCCCTGACAGTACCAAAAACCCTTCTGGTCTCTCTTTAATAATCTGCAATACCTGTGTAAAATCGCCAACAGCTTCTTTTACCCCTATAACATTATCCAACTGTGCCAATCTCAAGGTAGTTTCTGCTGTCATATTAATCGCTGTTCGCGATGGCACATTGTACAATAACACAGGAATCGGAGCATGGTCCTGAATTTTCTTATAATGCTGATAAATACCTTCCTGACTTGGTTTATTATACATAGGCACAACAGATAATACGGCAGCAAAATCGCTGAGATCTGTACTATCTATTTCATCAATAACTGCTTGTGTATTATTTCCTCCTATACCTATAACCAATGGCAATCGTTTCTTATTCACCTGTACGATATGAGCTACTAACGCTTTCTTTTCCGATTTCGTCAATGTAGCTGATTCTGCAGTAGTCCCCAGAACTACCAGGTATTCTATTTTTCCTTTGATACAAAACTCCACTAATGATGTTACTCCATCATAGTCTATTGTACCATCATTTTTAAACGGGGTAACCAAGGCAACTCCTGTCCCTCTTAAAAACTCATTCATAGCTAAATTATGTCTAAAACTTTTAAATATTTTTTTAATTCGGCGATAAAAAGATTGGTATCATCCATTGCCGAACCGATCACTAAATCATTAATTCGATTATCGACTTCTGCAAAACCAACTTTAAATTTTGCCTGAGAAGCTGAAGCTACGTAATTGAGCTCTAACTTATCCTCTGCATAAAAATTGATCAGAACGTCGTAATCTGTATGTATAAATTCTTTGAGTGAAGTACTTTTAACACTGCCATTAGCCGCAAAACAACGTTCGTTATAATAAGCAGCATCTTTATCATCACTGATCTCTTTCTGATCTTCCTTGAACCCCATCACCTTGAGTCGTTCTGATTTTACCCCCAGCTCATTAGCCAACTTCAGCAATGACAATACATTTACAGATTGAGAAGCATCTATAAGTACTGCCAGTGTTTTGAGATGAGAAACATTCATAGTAGTAGTTCCCCGTTTACTAAGACTGGTTTCAATGCCCTTTTTAAGTGCTTTGCGTTTAAGACCTTTTAAAATCATTCACAAAAAAATTAGTTCACAAATGTAGCTATTTTACATTTTAAAAACATCCCCTTATCAATAAAGAAATAATGATATTTTAGGTTTACAGATTTTCTATCTTTATACTCAATTCATTTTTTATCTGTTCATCAAAATACCAGGTTACATAACTTAACGGAACCACCTCTATACCAACCCGATGTAGTACTCTGCAACGTTCCATAGAGAATGTTTTCTCAAAATCTCCCGGAAAACCTATTAAGTCAATTCCTAAGTATTTGTTATTTTTCTCTATCAACACATCAATAACCAGCCCGGACAATTCATACCCAATAAAACATTGCGAATCCGGATTTTCCTGCATAACAAATGCCTGTACCTGTGTTGCAAAATCATCAAAATATTTATTCCCTGTTTCTTCTTCTCCTAATTTCTCCACTCCTACAAACCAATCCAAATAGGTCCTCAACAAAGAATGTTCTGATAAACTATTTTCATCTACCGAAAGATATATCTTTTGTTTATTCCTGGCTCTAGTAACCATAACATTAAACATATCTTCTTTATTCAAATAACTATACGAGCTATGATGACTATCATTATCAACCGTCATAGAAATCAACATGATATCTCTTTCGTCCCCCTGAAAAGAATACGGAGTCCCTAACCGAATAGCATGTTTATTCATCGCCTGTAAAGAAATTTCTTTTTTTACCAGTTTACCAATATAGGTTATCTGATCTTTAAACGGCGTAATCACACCGATAGAAGTCGCAGCAGTTTTGGACAACTTTTCTTCTTTTCTGATCACCTCCTGAATATACAATACTATTTCTTCTGCTTCTTTCTCATTAACTCCTTTAGTATTTCTTTTTCCCTGAACGCGATGCATAAACACGGATTGCCTGCCTTTATTCTTAGGCAAATCATGCATAATTGTCAAGGCATCATCATAAAATTTTTGATTGCTAAATCCAATGATATCCGGTAATGACCTATAATGCTCATCCAATAGATTTACCTGCTCCACCTTACTAGTTCCTTCTAACACAAAATCAAGCAAACTTCGTTCCCGGTAGTTATATTTCTCTTCCCATGGTAACTCATTCTTTACACTCAACAACTTCATCTGTTGCTTAGACAAAAAACACATATGTCGCAACTGCTTAGGATCCCCTGTAACAACTACTTTTTTTGCCCGCTGCAACAATGGCAGAACTCCGGCAATATCACATTGGGTTGCTTCATCTATCACCAACACATCAAAAAGCTCTTTTTGCAAAGGGAAAACCTCTGACACTTCATCTATTTTCACCAACCAAACAGGCAATGCATCCAGAACGACCTTAAAATCAAAAAGTTCTAACTCTGATAACTTTGTCGACTTATCTGTATTCCTCAACATACTCACCAAACGCTGAAGTTCTTTTCTATTTTCTCTGACACTGGCTCTGATCTTACCCAAAACCTGTCCCATCATTTTTTTATTGGTATCTTGAATTCCTTTATTGAGATATTTCACATACAAATCCAACAACCTCCACTCTTCTTGTTGCCAGGTTTTAAAAAGCGTCACCCATTTCATCTTTACTGTTCTCACCACTCCCGGTTTCCTCAGAATAGTCTGGGTTAATTTCCTGCTTTTTTCCTCTACAGTTTCAAACGCTTTCTCTATTCTTTTCAATTCCTCATATACAAACTCCAAGCCCGTATGATCTTTATCAATTTCTCGTATATAAGGCAATGTATTAAACTTATACAAATAGCGTTCTAAACTTGCTATTAATGAAATTTTATATCGGCTACCCCCAACTTTCATTCGGAATCTCCCTACAGAAAAAGAGGCTAATTTATCTGATACTACCTGCAAAGCTTCTTCAGTTCTTGCTGCAACCAATACGCTTTTCCCTTTACTGAGGTAATCTATTGCTATAGCTGCTACTGTATAACTTTTTCCAGTTCCCGGAGGACCTATAAAAACTGATTTTTTTAATTCATACGCGGATTTAACTATCTGCTGCTGTGCATGGTTTAAAATAAAAGGCTGAACACCTGGTTTATAAATCGCATCTCCCAGGTATTTTTCTTGCCCAAAATACGCTTCAACAGCAGTAGAATATGACACCTCTTCACATAACCGTTCTAATTCATTAACCACCCCTTGCATATTATTTGCTTTGCTAGACACCATCAATCCAGAAGCAGAAACCAATCTAAACACCCCGAATTCCACCTCCTTATCATTATAAACTTTCCGAAGCTCTTTCCCTTTTCTCAGCTTAGGAAACAGTGTAATATCGTCTGAAAAATGAAGCCCCTCTACATATCGTTCAAAAAGTCGTTTTACCTTCATCAAGAAAGAATACTCTACAAGATTTTCTTCCAACAACTGCGTAAAATGAGCCCGAAAATCCTCAAAAGGCAATGACATTTCCAGTGTTTTCAAAAAACCGTAGTTCACTTCTCTTTCTGCTATCTCCAACGAAACATAATACGTTTCTCCTTCCCGAATTATTGTGGCAGGATAATAAAACAAGGGCGCACACACGCGAACTGTTTTTTTATTAAACAGTTTTTTCCTTCCCACAATAAACATTGTACAATAATACAATTGCTTATCTCGCTTATACAATTGCAGGTTTTTGGAAATCTCTTCCCCTTGTTCTTCAGGAATATATTGTCGCGGATACTTCCCATTAATCAATTCCTCTTCTGCTTCCTGTATCCAGTGATTTTCATATTTAGCCGAAAAGAAATTAACAATACTAAACTCTCTATTATCGGCTTTATAACAATCCGAAAAGTACTTAATTAACTTCTGTATATCCAATTATTACATGCTTTTATCCTTCTTCTTCTCCCTACACCATTGCCAAGAAATCATCTTCACTTATAATAGCAACTCCCAACTTGGTTGCTTTTTCTAACTTACTAGGTCCCATATTAGCTCCTGCCACCACATAAGACGTCTTAGAAGAAATTGAACTGGATACTTTTCCTCCGTTGTCTTCTATCAGTTTTTTTAGTTCATTTCTCGATACTTTTTCGAACACTCCTGATACCACAAAAACTTTCCCACTTAACACCTCTGTCTGCCCGGCAAGTTTCTCCGCAGAAATTTCTAACTGTACTCCGGCATTTTTTAATCGTTGTATTAGTTCCTTATGTGCCTCGACACTAAAAAACTCCTGAACACTTTGTGCTATTTTTATTCCTATTTCCTCTACATTAACCAGCTCTTCTTCTGTAGCCGCTATAATTGCATCTATATTTTTATAATGTTTTGCCAGTTTTTTAGCTACCGTTTCTCCCACATAACGAATGCCTAATGCAAATAACACCCGCTCGAAAGGTATTTCTTTTGATTTCAAAATTCCATTAATAAGGTTATCTGCACTCTTTTCTGCCATACGCTCCAACGGAATCACTTGTTCTTTTTTCAGATCATATAAATCTGCATAATTTGTAATCAAGTTCTCTTTGACTAATAAAGCAACCGTTTCCCCTCCGAGTCCCTCTATATCCATTGCCTTTCTAGCAATAAAATGCTGTATTCTTCCTACCACCTGAGGAAAACACCCTAAGTCATTTGGACAGTAGTGTTGTGCTTCTCCTTCTTTCCGTATCAATGCTGTCTGACATTCCGGACAAACTGATATATATACTGTTGGGGAGGTATTTTCTCTTTTAGTTATATCTACCCCTACTATTTTTGGAATGATCTCTCCTCCTTTTTCTACAAATACAGTATCTCCTTCCCTAACATCTAATTTTGCAATTTGATCTGCATTATGGAGAGAGGCTCTTTTTACAACAGTTCCGGCTAATTGTACCGGTTCCAAATTAGCAACAGGAGTAATTGCTCCAGTTCTTCCCACCTGATATGTTATCTCTTTCAGTACAGTAGCCACTTGCTCTGCCTTGAATTTATAAGCCATTGCCCATCTAGGGGCTTTTGAAGTAAATCCTAATTCTTCTTGCTGTTGCAAATTATTTACCTTCACTACCACCCCATCGGTTTCATACGGCAAGTCCTTTCTATGTTCATCCCAATAGTTAACAAACTCCAAGACTTCATCTATTGATTTTGCCAGACGTGATTCTCCCGGCACCTTAAAACCCCATGCCCTGGCTTTCTCCAGAGATTCATATTGTGACACAATCTGAATTCTATCTCCCACCAGATTATACAACAAACAATCCAAAGGACGTTTTGCTACTTCACTACTATCCTGAAGCTTTAAACTCCCTGAAGCAGTATTCCTAGGGTTCGCATAAGGCTCTTCTCCCGCAGCCAACCGTTCTTCATTCATTTTACGAAATCCTTCATATGGAAGTACAATTTCTCCTCTTATATCAAATTTAGAAGGATAATCTCCTTTCAATTTTAAAGGAACAGACTTTATTGTCTTGACATTGGTTGTCACATCATCTCCCTGAATCCCATCACCTCTGGTAACAGCTCTTACCAAAGCACCTTCTTCATATGTAAGATTAATAGAAGCTCCATCATATTTCAACTCACATGTGTATTGCACCTCTCCATCTACCAACTTTTTAATTCTTGTTTCCCAATCCAGTAAATCTTCCTTGGAATATGAATTATCCAATGAATACATTCGCTGTTCATGAACTATGGTTGCAAAATTTTTTGTCACTTCTCCTCCCACCCTCAAGGTCGGCGAATTCGCATCGTAATACTCCGGATGTTTTTCTTCCAGTTTTTGCAACTCCTTCAGCAAATGGTCAAAATCATAATCACTTATGGTTGGCTTATCCAACACATAATAATTATAATTGTGCTGTCTCAATTCTTCTCTCAGTTGGATTATTTTATCTTCTATATTCATATCCAATACATATGGTATTTTCTCTAACTTTTCTCTTACCTTTAATTATTTTACACTATTAAAATCCTGCATTTTTCTCAGAAGTCCCTCCACGGTATCATCAACCAACAATAAATCATAGCCTTCTTTTCGTAAGAAACCTTTTGCCATCATATCTTCCATCAGTTTCAACAAATGATTATAAAAGCCATCTATATTCAGTAAACCTATTGGTTTGCTATGCAATTTTAACTGTGCCCAGCTAATTACCTCGAATAGCTCTTCCAGTGTCCCAAAACCTCCCGGCAAGACGATAAACCCATCACTCAACTCCTGCAGTTTTTCTTTTCTTTGGTGCATATTTTCTGTGGTATACAATCTGGTCAACTCCGGATGCACAATTTCTTTGGATTTCAGAAATTGAGGAATAACCCCCACTACTTCTCCATCAAGCGATAATACGCCATTTGCTACAGCCCCCATAACTCCTATTTCTGCTCCTCCATACACCAAGGTTATCCCTTCTTTTGCAATGCGTTCTCCTAATTGTTTTGCTGTGGTAACATACTGTTCTTCTTTCCCTGTACTACTTCCACAAAAAACCGCTACTGCTTCTATTTTTTTCATCAAATTAATTTTACTTTCTAAATGCCTTAATCATTCGTTCGTTTCCAAAAAAATCTTTTCTTAACTCCACCACATCAAACCCTTTACCCAAAATCATATCTTTCATCTCCTGCCCTAAATATTGATTAATCTCAAAATATAAATTACCACTTTCTTCTAAACTCTGAGTTGCCAATGCTGCTATTTTTTCATAAAAAACCAATGCTCGATTATCCGAAACAAATAGCGCCGTATGAGGCTCATACTTCAACACATTCCCCTTCATTTCTTTTTTTTCCATTTCTCGTACATAAGGAGGGTTTGATACAATAATATCATATCGTTGATCTAAAGATGCTACCGTCAATATATCCTGATTAATAAACCGTATCGCTACTCCATGCTGCTTCGCATTTTTTTGCGCTACTTCAATCGCTCCTTCTGACACATCTATTGCTTCTACTGTAGCATTAGGAATATGTTTAGCTAATGTTATTGCAATACACCCACTACCAGTTCCTACATCGAGAATTCGTATTTTCTTTTCTTCTTTCCTATTCTTGCAATCTTCTATAATCCAATACACTAACTCTTCCGTTTCAGGTCTCGGAATTAACACTTGTTCACTCACCTGAAAATCCAATCCATAAAAATTAGTACTCCCAATAATATATTGTACTGGAACTTCTTTTTCTAACTGTGATACCGCTGCTGTAAACATTGTCTTTTGAGGAATTGTAAGCTTTTTTTGTAATTCCAATGCCACTTGAACCCTACTCATCCCAAGGAGATGATCTGTTATCAAATAAAAAAAAGACAAGGTTTCTTCCCTTCCATATTGCTCTGATAAGCTTGTTAAAAAATACGCTTTAGCTTCTTTTAAAATCAACCGTTTCCTTTTTAATGTGTACAACTCTTATTTTCTATAACTTTTTAATCATCCACTCCTGGCAATTATAATGTCCGGTGTCTCCCATTGGTTTTTCCAAGGGTTCAAAACCAACTTTTCCATATAATTTTTTAGCAGATTCCATATAAGGCATTGTTTC
Organism: Aquimarina sp. TRL1; assembly: GCF_013365535.1. Classification (NCBI taxonomy): domain Bacteria; kingdom Pseudomonadati; phylum Bacteroidota; class Flavobacteriia; order Flavobacteriales; family Flavobacteriaceae; genus Aquimarina; species Aquimarina sp. TRL1. The sequence continues at coordinate 5,346,450 of NZ_CP053590.1, forward strand.
TAAATAACAAGATTCAAATCCCTCTTCTTTTGCTTTGGACAGGCATATCTCCATTAATTGTCTTCCAACTCCTTTCCCTCTCATTTTTGAAGAAACATACATTTTCTGAAGTTCACAAACGTCCTCTTCTCCATTTTCTAATGGAGCGATTCCTGCTCCACCTAATACACTGCCATCACATTCTACTACAAAATACGCTCCCCGGCTTTCATTATATGTTTCATACATCATATCCAATGCTTTATCTTCATAAGCCGTCCCCACCTTAGGCACTCCCATCTCTACAAGCACCTCTCGTATTATAGCTGCCAATGCTTTATTGTCATTTAACTCTATAGGGCGAATTTTAATTGTACTCATTGCTAATATTAATTACTTTTGCGTTAACCTTCTTAATCGACAAAACTCCTTAACCTCTTTTTAGCAAACTAAAAAGAAACAGTAGCATTATATCATAAAATAATCAACGAAATATACAGTAATTCCATCCAGAAACCAATGAACAAGATACTATTATTATTAACAATATTTTTCATTTCCATCAGATGTTCCTCCCCGGAGAAACCAATCTTCAAAAGCCTGAATAACATCGACATAAAAAAAGCAAGCCTAACCGAAGTAACCATTCATGCTGATGCTATTTTTGATAACCCTAATAACCTATCTGGAAAGCTATCAATTGAAGACCTTCATATCTTAGTAGACAACGTGGATATAGGTATTATTTCTTCTAAAGAGTTTAACGTTCCTAAAAAAGAGTCTTTCACTATTCCATTAACCGGAACATTTCCACTCTCAAAAATCTACAAAAACAACAAAAAAGGAATCCTAAACAGTATTTTATCAATTGCCACAACGGACTCCCTAACGATAGAATACGATGGTAAAATCAGATATCATTTGCATGATTTTTCATACCCATATCACATCAACACTTCTCAAAAAATAAAAATAAAATAGTGAACCCTATACACCAACTCTATATTCGCCGCTGCATCCAATTAGCTAAAAACGGACTAGGAACCACTTATCCCAATCCTATGGTTGGTGCTGTTATTGTTCACAACCAAAAAATTATTGGCGAAGGCTGGCATCACAAAGCCGGACAACCCCATGCAGAAGTAAACGCTATTCGTTCAGTAAAGGATCATTCCATACTTCCTGAAGCTACTATATATGTAAGCTTAGAGCCCTGCAGCCATCATGGAAAAACACCTCCATGCAGTGACCTTATCATCGAAAAAGGAATCAAGAATGTTGTTATCGGCACTATAGACCCTTTTTCTAAAGTTGCCGGAAGAGGGATTAAAAAGCTCAAAAATGCCGGTTGCCACGTAACTGTTGGCGTATTAGAAGAGGCTTGTCATGAACTCAACAAACGCTTTTTTACTTTTCACACAAAAAAGCGCCCATATATTATATTAAAATGGGCAGAAACCCAGGATGGATATATTGCCCCCATGAATTCTTCTGAAAGAAAACCTGTGTGGATTACCGATAAAAATTCTCGTCAACTTGTTCATAAATGGCGAACTGAAGAACAGGCTATTCTTATTGGCAGTAAAACCGTCATAAAAGACAATCCTAAACTTACCGCCAGAGACTGGTACGGAACAAACCCATTACGCATCATTATTGCTTCTACTGATAAAGAACTCAGTAATTCTGCTGTACTGGATCAAACCACCGAAACAATTATTATATCAAACAAAAAATTCCAGAAAAAAAACCAAGCCAATCTCATTTATTGTACTACCCAAACAGATCAATTAATACAAGGTATCTGTGATTTCCTATACGAAAAAGACATTCAATCACTAATTATAGAAGGAGGTAGTTATACGCTACAACAATTTATCGACACTGATATATGGGATGAAGCCCGGGTTTTTAAAGGCAATACTTTTTTCAGAGAAGGAGTCAAAGCCCCTAAGCTTTCGACTTCCCCTGTAACGATAACCAATATTAAAAACGACTTTTTACACATTCACAAAAATGATTAAAACAATTATATTTGATTTTGGTGACGTATTCATCAACCTGGATAAAACTGCTACAGCAGATGCTTTTTCTAAACTAAAAACTTCCTCTTCTCAGGCATTTATTACACAGATCAACGAGCTTTATGAAACCGGAATGATCACCACAGAGGAATTCTTTACTCATTATTCTACTATATACCCTGAACTTACCTCATTTCTAATTAAAGACGCATGGAATGCTATCTTACTTGATTTCCCTACCCACAGGCTCAATTTCCTCCAGCAACTTGCCATTTCCAAACAATACAAGCTCATCCTCCTGAGCAACACAAATGAATTACACATTGACTGGATAAAAAAGAACATTTCACACTATCAAGCATTCAAGTCTTGTTTTGATCAATTTTACCTATCACATGAAATCAATCTGAGAAAACCAACAGCTGATATCTTTAATTTTGTTCTCAGCAAAAATCAGATACTCCCTGACGAAACTATTTTTATTGATGACACTAAGGAGCATATTGACACTGCTGCTTCCCTGGGAATCCACACCTGGAATATAGACCCCAAAAAAGAAGATATCACTACTTTATTTGCTACAAAATCTGATTTGTTTTGACCTATTTATTACTCAGCATTTTAGCCACTACAATTATCTTTATACTTTTCAAAACTTTTTCTTTGTATAAAGTCAATACATCTCAGGCTATTGTCACTAACTATATTGTAGCTGCTTTATTCGGATTTTTTTTTCATACCGGTAACATCAGTATCCCAACACTCATTTCTCAACCCTGGTTTATATGGTCCCTTATCCTAGGGGCAGTTTTCATCAGCATCTTTAGCCTGATAGCCATTACTGCACAGCGAAATGGAATTTCAGTTGTTGCTGTCGCCAGCAAAATGAGTATGATTATTCCGATCTTATTTGGTATTCTCTACTACAAAGAACATACAAACACCTTAAAAATAACCGGAATACTCATTGCCCTGATTGCTGTTTTCCTCGCTTCTTCCAAAAAGACATCGCAAACCACAACAAATACAAGCAGCTTTATCTATCCATTATTAGTTTTTATTGGTAGTGGACTTATTGATACCTCTATTAAGTTTATCGATTTTCATTTTGTAAAACCTGAAGATGCCTCCATCTTTCCTGCTACTATTTTTGCTGCCGCAGGAATTCTTGGAATCTTCCTTTTATTATACAATAGCATTATCAAAAAAGAAAGCATTTCATTCAAAAATATTATCGCAGGAATTTCTTTAGGCATTCCTAATTATTTTTCTGTTTATTTTCTAATTTTGGCACTTAGGCATGAGCTTATGGACAGCTCTACCGTATTTACGATTAACAATGTTTCTATATTAATAACTTCAACACTTGCTGGCATCCTTATATTTAGAGAACAACTACTTCTAAAAAACTGGATTGGCATTTTACTAGCCATACTCAGTATATTTTTAGTTAGCTTTTCTTTTTAATCTTACTTATTTTGGAAAACAACGATACATACAAAACAATTTGCTCTCCTACTGAAGAGGTTCTTTTCAAAGACAAAAACAGTAAATTTTATGGATATGCGTTTCCTCTTTCAAATGAAAATGACATAAAACTCCTGCTCGAAAAACTAAAAAAACAACATCACGCTGCCAGACACTGGTGTTATGCATGGCAATTAGGTACAGAAAACAAACGCTATCGCGCTAATGATGATGGCGAACCATCCAACTCTGCCGGGCAACCTATTTATGGTCAGATACAATCTTTTGATCTCACGAATGTACTTATTGTAGTCGTTCGATATTTTGGAGGTGTTAAACTGGGAGTCGGTGGATTGATCAATGCTTATAGAACTGCTGCTCAACTCGCTCTCGAAAATGCTGTGATTGAAGAAAAGACAATTAATATCGCTTTTGAGATTATATTCGAATACAAAGACATGAATAAAGTCATGCGCATCATTAAAGAGCATCAATTAACTATCACATCCCAAAAACTAGAACTCAATTGCCGGGTTTTTATTAGTGTAAGAAAAAAAATAGCTCATAAAATAAATGAGCTATTCTCCTCGTTATACGGTATAGAAATTAAACTATTAGACGATTAAGAACATTTCATCTTCTCTAATAAGTAAGGGGGACAGGCGATGGGTTTTCGTGTTTCACTATCCATAAAAGCCAATGTTGTTGATGCAATTGTTAACAATTCTTGATTTTCATTATAGATTTCATAATCAAAAATAATTTTAACCGTAGGAATTTTCCTTAACTTTGTTTTGATAACTAACTGATCGTCAAAGTATGCAGATTTCTTATATTTAATATCTAAGGAAATAACTGGCATCATGATGCCACTTTCTTCCATAGCCCTATATGAAGTTCCTGTAGCTGATAACCAATCAACTCTGGCTACTTCAATATATTTAATATAATTAGAATGGTGAACAACACCCATTTGATCTGTTTCTGCGTATCGTACCTTTAGTAAAGTTTCTGTGATAAGTGACATAAAAAATAGTTAAAATGTAAACAACGATAATGTTGAAATTTGCGAATTATGCGAAAAAAATATTTAAAATTCAACACTCGATTCGTTTTTTTTTTACATTTTTTGTTCACATATTTGTCAAACAAAAGAAGAAGGGGTTTATTAAATATTTTCTCATTTAACGACCTAGTAAAAAAACAGAAAACCAGACCTTTAGA